>CAYFEZ010000134.1:0-4113 GCA_964342215.1 uncultured Dehalococcoidales bacterium
AGGTAGAACCGTCGCATTACTTGACAATTTGGTGATAAATCGTATACTTCACCTTGTATTGATTAAGGAGAAATTAATTGGTAGAAAAAAGGTACTTTAACCAAAAACTCGAAACTATGTCTAGGAAAGATTTCCTAGAATTCCAGTGGGAGAAGTTGCAAAAGCAAATAAGGTATACCTATAAGAAAAGTGGTTTGTGTCAACGACAATTCCAAGGAGCGAAGATAACCCCGGATGACATCAAGACTAGGGAAGACTTCACCAATAAGGTGCCTTTTACCACTAAACAGGATCTGCTTGCTGACCAAAAGGAAAATCCTCCTTACGGAACTCGCCTGGGAATCCCGGAAGAAAAAGTCTTTTTTACCTGCCTCACCAGTGGGACTTCAGGAAAGGGGCAGGAGGTGCATCCTGACAGTAAGGAAGACTTTGAAAACCATGTTTCTCGAGGAGTCATCGCTTATACCTGGGCGGGTTGGGGAAAAGGGGATAAGTCTATGAATCCCTTACCTATGGGGATGACTGGCGCTGCTCCCACACACTATCAGGCACTACAGCGGTTAGGTTGTGATGTCTTCAATCTGGGCATGGTTGACACCAAGACCAAGTTGGATTATATTAGGCGATTCAGGCTGAACGGTATTTTCCTGACTACCGCTTATCTGGAAACATTAACGGCAGCAGCAAAAGAGCTTGGATTAGACCTAGCCAATGACCTTTCAGTAAGGAAAATATTAATTGGTATTCAGGCATACCCGATATCGTTTATTCATAAAATGGAAGAGCAATGGAACGCTAAAATATATGATATCTATGGTTCATCCCAGGGTGCTGGAGGATGTACCTGCGAGAATGGAGCCGCAACTGGTAACCAGCGGGGTCATTACCACATATACGAGCATATGTCATATCTTGAAGTACTCGACCATGAATCCGGCAAACCGGTAGGTCCCGGTGAAGTGGGCGAAGTAGTGGTAACCCCTTTAGGTAGAGAGGCATCGCCGTTTTTGCGGTTTAGATTACTGGACAGAGTACGCTACTTCCCCCCCGATACTTGTGATTGTGGCCGGCCTTTTTCTCTTCTAGAGGCAGGGACAATCACCCGCTACGATGATATGATGAAGATAAAGGGCACCAACATCTGGCCAGAAACGATAGACGAAATAGTCTTAACCAAAGAGGAGACTTCCGAGTACCAAGGCAAACTCTATATTTCCCAAGACAAAAAGGAGAAAGTGGAAATATCCGTAGAGTTCAAATCTAATGTTGCCCCAGAAATCAAACAGCGGTTAGCGTCACTAATTTCAGACGAACTACGCGATACCACCGGAATAGGATTTATAGTCAAGGAAGCCACAGAGGCACTACCCCATGCTGTCTTCAAGGTGAGAAGATGGACTGATGAACGGGCTAAAGGACTGGCCAAGAAGACTCAATAACGTGGAACACATGGAGATCTCAAGTCGTACCGAAATAGTCCTGTCTCCATACGCGCGGAATTATTTTACTACAAACCAGTCAATATTCCCCTTCGTTCCAACTCTTGTCTAACGTAATCCAGCCCGGATTCAGCCAGAGTCTCTTTGGTAGGTATACCATCACTATCCCAACCCCTTATTTCATAGAACCGATCAATCAACTTATTGAACACCGCCGGGCTTAGCTTTACTTCTGGTGATGGAGGAGTTCTCTCGAAAGCATGTTTTGGCACACTTTCGTAATCATCTTTTCTCCTTATTCCCTCCCTTACATTATACGCTCTCACCAGATTTATAATCCTTCTGGCTATCTTAGTTAGCCCAACTTCAGTAACATCCATTCCGGTTACGCATGAAATTACTTCGGCTAGCTGAGCACGGTTCATGGTTGGATACGCCAGGAATTGTAGCCACCAGGCACAGACTCCAGTAGCATCAGCAAGACTGAACTGCTCCATGTCTTGGGCTTTAAACTGGCAGACTACCTCAGAGTCAGGGTTTCCAGTAGCGTCAAGTCCGGCCCATAAGTACTTCTCAAATTCCTGGGGATAAGCGAACCATCCTTCTTTTAGATAGGCTTCCTTTTCCTCTGTGGACCGAGGCAAAATATGACTGTATGTCTCACCCTCGAGCTTGGTGATGCACCCCTTATCACTCATGGCGGCAATTAAGGCTAAATGGTGGCGGTGATATATCCTGAACCGGGGCATATCTAATTTCTTTATATGAAAAGCAAAGTTTTCGGCACCATTACCGATTTGACGGGCAGCTCTAAAAGTACCGTTAGCCAACACGTCTCCAATACCCTCACGAAAGGCCATTTTCTCAACTAGGGAGAAGGCTACTTCGGCATTTTGCCACTCTAGGTGCATACCATCAGTATCCTTTTTAGTTAAGATACCCCTTTCATAAAGGTCTATTGCTAGAGCAATACTGTGTCCAGCGGCTTTATAGTCCATTCCGTATTTCTCACACAGACTGATAAATCGCATAGTGAAATCAACATCAAGTATTTGAGTTGCCACCATAGGGTAATAGAGGGCACATTTCAAGTATGTATATTCCCCATCAGGATTAAGATAAGCATGCTTGCATCTCATAGCACAATTGAAACATGCTGTCTCACGAGTCCTTTTGCCAAACATGTAATTTCTGGCTTTCCGCCCCATAGCCTGAATCTCTTCCTGCAACTCAGGAGAAACCACCCCGCTAAAATTACGGAAGTCCGCCCAGCGCAAGCCAAAACGTACATAGGCGCCAGCGGGATGCTCAATGATTTCGGTTCTGTTACCTCTTGACCGATTAAGGATTCGTTCGGATAACTTAAAGAGTCTAGAAGCATCGGCAACAGGGATATCCTTTGTCCCATAAACTACTACCGCCTTTAGATTCTTGTCTCCCATAATAGCTCCCGCCCCACCACGGCTAGCGCTGGAACCATTACCATGTTCAATACTGGCGTGATAGACCTTATTCTCACCGGCGGGACCGATACATATTATCTGAATCTTCTCATTCCGTAGTTCTTTCCGAAGAACTCTTTGAGTTTCACCAGTACCTTTCCCCCAAAGGTGACTGGCATCACGTATCTCTAGTTGGTCATTATGTATCCATAAATATACCGGAGTGGGAGATTTCCCGTGAATAACTATAGTGTCATACCCAGCACGTTTTATCTCTGAGGCAAAAAACCCTCCCATATTTGAGTAGCAGAGGATATCTGTTACGGGAGACTTATAGGTAATACAAGTTTGATTAGCCCCCGGAACCGCAGTACCCGTAAGAATACCAGCCCCAATTATCAATAGATTATCAGAGGAAAAAGCGCTAACTTCAGGAGGGACCCTATCCCATAATAACTTGACATTAGTCCCCTTCCCAGCAAGATAGTTCTCAACTAATTCAGGATCGCTTTGTCGTTTTTCAATTGTCCCGCGTGACAAATTAACTTCCAGATCAGTACCCATCCAACCGTATGACATCTCTAATTTCTCCTACTTCCAGCTTGGAGAAGCGGACTACAGGCCGAATATAAACTTCACTCTAAAAAAAATTCCTTGGCATAAAAATCTTGCCAAGAACTCCTCGATACTATATTAACATATTTTCAATGAAGGGGCAAAGGAAATACTCTAGTCCACCCAGTTAGGAAAGAGACAACCAGAGCTTGAACAACTACCTGCTGCTCCCATCACCATACTCCGGTGGCATTTCGCGTGAAAACTTGGCAATTTGCTGCTCAAGCTGCTCTAAACGTACTTCCAATTCCTTTATCCGGTCCGGTTCTGCAGCAGGTAGACCATTCATCATAGTTTCCATTAGGGATACAGGCTCATACGGTTCTTGCTGTACGTTTATATTAATGAGATCCCACCGACTGTAAATGCCGACTAAATTAACACCGTAGCGACTTCTATCAATATCTGAAAGGTCTATATCACCGTATATTATGGTTTCCTGCCCATAAACTGGTCCGGCTATATATTCACCCAAAGGATTAATTATGCCGCTACCACCGATAAACCCATTGGGAACACTAAACAGACTGTTCCGATAAAAGTTCTTGGGCTGGGCCTCTTCCGGAATGTAAGTGGCAGCGAGTATTTGAAACGCATTAGCCGAAAATCCCAATGCC
>CAYFEZ010000135.1:0-4104 GCA_964342215.1 uncultured Dehalococcoidales bacterium
TTTCTTAAACCAGTTATCCAGGCATCTAAATTACTTACGGCTTGTCTAGTGGGCTCCACTTTGAGCAGTCGGCAACATTCGTCCGGGTTAATCTCATAAATTCTTAATCCGGTTTGGGATTCAATTTGCCTGGCGTTTTGGTAAAATTCCGTGGATGGTAATAATCTTACTTCAAGAGACCCATTTTGGAGAGCAACCGGGACACTATCGGCAACCATATATACCGTGGTTCTGAGATTCATTCTTTCATTCATTTTCAGGAGATAATCAAAGGTTTCTCCCGGTTTGTACATCGTCATTACTGCGAATATCTGGATATTTGGATCTACTTCCCTGGCTAAATGAACCGTTACCATACTGTCTTTACCAAAAGAGCAAGCCACTCCTACTCTGGGGTAGGTGTGTATGGCATCTCTAATTAATTGTTTAGCATGCTCTACTTTTTCTTCCATTATTTATCGTCTCCTTAAGCTTTTTGTTTTAATAATAACCTAGAGGTAAGTGAGGCCTCAGGCGATCTACTCAGGTGTATGGATTACCCTCAGCCCAGAACCGTTTCCTTGCCCCGGAAGTTTCAATTGTCTCCAGACCTAAGGCTTTAACAACTTCGTTGATGTATTTGGAAAGGCCGAGACGATTAATGGTAGCTCCTATTCGTTCTCTGCCTTCACCGTTAGTCCTGTACCACTCCATTGTCTGTTCAATAAGAGGGAAACATTCCTTATCCGTTGCGAATTGGGCAATCTCGTACGCGTAAATTGGGTGTTTCCCATGTTTCCCCCCAACACGAATAAGCCATCCCTTTCTAGCTGATATCATTGCATCTACCGGGCAGACCTTGATGCAGTCACCGCAATAGATACACTTGCTAGTATTCATTATGGGGAGCTTATTCACTAATGTAAGAGCCTTTTCCTCACAACTGGAAACACAGAGTCCACACCCATTACATAGCTTCTCTAATAATTCTGGCTCAACTATTCCCTGAAAGCCCAAATCCATCTCCCGGGTGCGGGCACAATCAATGGGACATCCGGAAAAAGAAAGCTTAAATTTGTGGTGTTCGGTAGGAGTCCCAAAAAAAAGCCGGTCCATTTCTAGACACATTGTCTGGGTATCCATGATAGCGTTAGGGTTCCAAGTACAGCCAGCGCAGGCGGTAGGAACCCTAATACGTGGGCCACAAGAAGCAATTGACCAGTTTATTTCCTTCAACTCACCCACAATAGCCTTAAAGTGTTGATGGTGAACATACGGAATTTCTATCGACTGACGGAAGGAGGTATGCACTTCTCCTCGTCCGTACCTTTCCGCAATATCAGCCGCTTTCTGTAATTGCGCCGACGTTAATTTTCCACCGGGGCATCGTAGTCTTACCGTGAACAGGTTCTCCTGGGTTTGCTTGATAAATCCCCCGCTCTTCAGCTCCTCGAAATCCAATTGCCAACCGTGAGTTTTTCGGTTAAATTTTACTGCTTCACCACTTTTTTGTTTTCCAACATTTTGTTCCTGCTTCGGTGAGCGATTGATTTTCTTCATAATCTACACTCTTTCCTTTATGGCTCTATGCACTGCTGGTAAAGGTCTTGAAAGAGCCATGTGGATAAATAACGTTCTCCAGTATCTGGCAAAACCACCACTATAAGCTTTTCTCCATTTTCTGGTCTTTGGGCTACTTCCATTGCTGCCCAAGCAGCTGCCCCTGAAGAGATACCTGCCAGTATTCCTTCTTCCTTGGCCAATCTTCTTGCCATTATTCCTGCATTTTCGTTGGTCACTTTAATAATTTCATCGATTAAATCCATTCTTAGAATGTGAGGGACAAAGCCAGCTCCAATCCCTTGGATTTTATGAGGGCCCGGTTTTCCGCCGGAAAGTACAGGGGAATCAGCAGGCTCAACGGCAATTGCTTTAAATTGTGGTTTCCTTGACTTTAATATTTCCGCTACTCCGGTAATTGTCCCCCCAGTGCCTACGCCGGATATTAGAATATCCGCCTTACCATCCGTATCTCTCCATATTTCCTCGGCGGTGGTTAGCCGGTGTACCTCAGGGTTTGCCGAATTATTGAACTGCTGGAGCAAATAGTAGTTAGAGTTTTCGGCCGCCAGCTGCTCTGCTTTCTTCACCGCTCCAGTCATTCCCGCTGCGCCAGGGGTTAGTACAAGTTCGGCCCCGAAGACAGACAGGAGTTGTCGTCGTTCCACAGACATAGTATCTGGCATTGTCAGGATAAGCTTATATCCCCTTGTGGCACAGATAAAAGCAAGAGCAATGCCCGTATTACCACTAGTAGGCTCAACGATTACGGTATCCTTGTTAATAAGCTGCTTCTCTTCGGCATCAAGTATCATCGATGCTCCAATCCGGTCCTTTACACTTCCTAGTGGATTAAATGATTCGAGCTTTGCCACTACTACCGCCTTAGCATGTACAGTTATTCGATTCAATCTGACCAGAGGCGTATTCCCAATTAGTTCACTGGAGTCCTTGGCTATTCCTCTGGTTAGCTTAGGTATCTCTACCGTCTTATACTGTAATTTCTCCACCTTTTGATCAGTACTTGCCATTACAGTTCCCCCCTTTTCTATCGCCTCGATCAGACAATTAATGTCCTATATATAATACATTATTTCTGCGGACTGCTCTTTTCTCTTTTGTCGTTCAACTAAATCCTGCAATGTTGTGGTCTCTAGAACGCCACTTATTGCCTCTTTTAGTTCAGTCCAGACATCACGAGTGACACATAATTCTGAGCGGGTGCATAGTGCAGGATTATTAACGCACTCCACGGGAGCAATTGAACCCTCAAGAAGTGGAATAACTTCGCTTAATTTTATTTCTATAGGAGTCCTAGCTAACGAGACCCCACCTCTGGGACCACGGGTGCTCAATACGATACCTGCGGCTATTAGAGGAGTGACCAAATGCTCTAGATAACGTAATGAAATTTGCTGCCTTTGGGCAATATCTCTTAATAGGACCGGTTTCTCCCTGTGATGAAGAGCCAAGTCCAGAAGTGCCCTAGTTCCATACTGTCCTCTGGTAGAAAGCTTCATTCACTTAATATATTGTTAACCAGTGTAATCGACATAGTCTAGATTACCATAAAGGATTAGTATTGTCAAGAGTCTTTATGGTATATAATTGGTCAGTATTTTGCGTATGGTGTCTTTTAGTGCTTGTATAGCCTCGAATTCTGAGGAATATATGAGTGGAATGTAAAATAATTTGACGTATGTAGTTTGGGGTTAAAGAAGAAAGGTGCTCGTCCCTAGGCGGTAATAATACCATTCGCTATATATTGTAATGGTGTCTTCCGATTGCCGCCTTCCGACTATATAAGTTAACCCAGTAACAGGAGTTCCATTATTTAGAATTCGTAATGAACTGTGGGCTCTTATAATGCAGTAAACTGCCAGGGCATTGGAACCATGGCATATTGATGTAACTCCTTTGTTTTAATTGATTTTCCTGTTTGCCCAAATTTAAATAATACCGAAGGACATTAAGCCCTATAAGAGCTAATAAGATAACGATGCGGCTATTAACTATTATTTTCATAGCAACAGGTCTTGACAAATAAATTATAGGATGGTAACCTTTGACACATAATCTTGTAGAAGGGGTAATATGAGGCGTTGGGAAGAAATATTTACCGAGACTGACCATAAGGTGCTGGAAAAGGGTAGATTTGGGCTGATGCAGGAATACGGAAGCAGTCCGGCACTTCTGATTATCGATGTGGTTACCAGTTTCATCGGGTCAACACGTCGGCGGGTGCTTCAGTCGGTTGACGAGTACGGAACAAGTTGCGGAGAGGCAGGTTGGACGGGGGTTGAGAATATACAGCAACTGTTGGTGGGATGTAGGGCCAATAATATTCCACCGATATACACTGTAATTGATACGGCCGCCTGCCGGTACAGTGGTATCTCCGCCGTAAAGAGAAGTTTAACGACGGAAGAGTTAGGGGAACATGCTAACCGAATAGCGGAAGTAATTGCTCCTTTGCCGTCGGAACTGGTGATAGCTAAGACCAGAGCGAGTGCCTTTTTCGGGACTCCGTTGGATAGCTGCCTTAAAACCATGGGTATTGATAGC
>CAYFEZ010000136.1:0-4056 GCA_964342215.1 uncultured Dehalococcoidales bacterium
TCTAAGCAGAATCTTCTATCAGGCAGTACTGACGGAGAGAAAGACGAAACCCAAGCATAAACGCCGACTGGCGAACGTATTATGGAAAACCGCAAGTGGCGATGACACGTACTGGCGCATTCTGCTGTCGATGTACCATCCTGCCACGGTTTGGACGATCTTTGTGGGAGGCGTGTTGGTAACGATCAGGAACTATATAGCAGAGAGGGTGTTGGGGTTGAACTGGGAGGGCTTTGGGCGATACCCCACAGGTGTTCCCGGGGAAGACGTGGAGAGAAAACGGCTAGAAATCGTCGAGGTGCTAAGCATCCAGCCGTTCCAACGATCGCCGGAGTTCGAGAGGATGTACTCGATCAAAATCAAAGCAGACCAGACAAGAATACTCCGCCACTTGGGAGAATTCGGCGACGGCGACCGCCAATATTTCAAACCACGACTGGTGGATGTGCATCGCACTGCTGGCAGTGCGAACGAAGTGGGCAGCACGATCCAGTACGATGTCTTTCTTCGGTGCCTGTCGTTCAGTGTGGTTTTGGAAAAGCTCATCGGAACGCACTACCTGTTGTATCGCGTTCGAGACGGTTTTTCCCAAGGTGGAATTCTCGCTTTCGACATTGATGAGAAGGAAAGAACACTGTGTATTCTTTCGATCTACGTCGCGTTTGATTTTCCCAGGAGAAGGAACCCTTTCAAGAGGCTGGGCTGGGATGTGTTCAGGCGGAGCTTCCCCGCATTCGTGCACGACGTCATGTGGAATCATTCCCTCTGTGGGCTCAAACATCTCGTCGAGATGGACGAGCAGTAGCGCCAGGGAGACGCAGCCTTCTGAGGCTCTCAACGTCCTCGGGGCCCGCAGGGACGCGCCGCTCCCTCGCTGATTCACCCACCCGGTAGGAGGACTGACGCGAGAATTGCGATACAGGGGGTACCCAGTTGACGCGGGTCGAAATGTTGCCTATTATTAGCCGCACGAAACAATCGAATCGGCCGGTCCACGGGCAGATTATCCGGGCCCGTTCCAGGAGCTAGAAGCCGGATTCGCCGCGGATGCTGCCGGCCGGCTGGACGACTGACCTGCCGCCTCAACCGGCGCTCGTCTCGCTCGCGGGGCCCGCTGTTTGACCGGTTGATGCAGCACGACTCGGCCATGACTGCCAGGCCTTGTCGCGATCGTGCGACGGCCAAGAAAGCCTTGTGGCCGTTCTCCCTGGCTGCCCGATTCTCGGACGGCCCGTTGTTTGACAGCGAGGAACCATGGTCGATAACCACTGCTCGTCTGGGGGCCCGGAGGCGCAGACGTCTCCGGCCGCCGCCGGCCAGAGCTCCCATGATGAGGTCCAGACGCCCTCGGCGCCGCACGCCGCGCCCGGGCAGAGCATACCGCGGCGGGTGTTCTTCAGGCTCCTGGCCTTTTCATGGACCCATTTCCTCGTCATCTGCGCCTGCTGTGCCGCCTGGCTTGGCCGCTTTCTCTTTCCGAACGTGCGCTTTGAGCCGCCGACCCGATTCAAGATCGGCAAGCCCGAGGACTTCCTTCCCGGAGAGGTCGACACCCGGTTCAAGAAACGGTACGGAATCTGGATCGTTCGGACCGACGACCGGATCTTCGCCGTCTCCACCGTGTGCACCCACCTGGGCTGCACTCCGAACTGGCTCCCCGCCGAAGAGAAATTCAAGTGTCCCTGCCACGGAAGTGGGTTCTCCAAAGAAGGACTCAATTTTGAAGGACCCGCTCCCCGAGCCCTCGAGCGCTTCCTCGTCACCATCGATGATACGGGAGCGATTGTCGTCGACAAGAGCGTCGCTTTCCGGCAGGAGAAGGCCGAGTGGGATATGCCGGATTCCTTTATCGCGGTGTAGGGTGATGGGGACTGCGGGAGTAGACCTATGAGTCGAGTTGGCGATTACATACGGGGTTCCCAGTTCTGGCGCTCCATCGTCCGGAACAAGAAGCCCGAGGATTCCAGAAACCGCACTCTCGTAGTGCTCTCGAACGTCTTCCTTCATCTTCACCCGGCCCGGACAAAGAAGCACAGTCTTCGGCTCTCCTTCACCTGGTGCATGGGCGGCACGGCGTTCTTCCTTTTTCTGGTGGAGACCATCACCGGCATCCTCCTCATGTTTTACTACCGCCCCACCGCCGAGTACGCCTACAACGACATGCTCGCCCTGGGGGAGCACGTTCCGTTGGGCATCATGCGGGAACTGCACCGGTGGGGGGCCCACGCCATGGTGATCGTAGTAATGCTTCACATGTTTCGGGTCTTTCTCACCGGCTCGTACAAGCCTCCCCGCGAGTTCAACTGGGGGATCGGCGTCACCCTGTTGGTGCTCACGCTCCTGTTGAGTTTCACCGGGTACCTCCTGCCGTGGGACCAGCTCGCGATGTGGGCCATCACCGTCGGCACCAACATGGCTAGCGCCACCCCCTTCCTCGGTCACGAGGGACCGGGGGCCTCCCTGCTCAGCCTTGAGAACATCAGTCTGGTTCATTCGGGCGACGACGTTCGCTTCGCACTTCTAGGTGGTCGATTCGTTGCCGAGCCCGCCCTGCTCCGTTTCTACGTCTTGCACTGTGTAGCTCTGCCCCTGGTTGCCGTCATCCTGATGTCGGTGCACTTCTGGCGTGTTCGGAAAGACGGAGGGATCTCCAGCCCGGTCTGAGTGAGGTTTGATGAACACCTTCAAGAACTTCGTCGATTTTCTGTGCACCCCGGTGATCTTCTTCTCACTATCGATGGTGCTCTTCGCGCTGGGGATTCGCTTCCGGGAGCCGCTCACCCGCCCTAGGGTGGCTCTTGGAATCCTGGTTGCGAGCCTGCTCTTCCTGGCCTTCGGCTTCACCGACCCCAACTTCCGCGCGATCGGCTTGAAGCCCGACAACGTTCCGATCCTCGCCATGGCGCTCCTCGTCGGATTCTTCACCTGGCTGGGCATGTACCAGGCGGTGGAGAATGACCAGCGCCAGGTCAGCGGCGATGAGCCCCGGGAGACCGAGGGGAAGGAGAAGATCCACACCTGGCCCGATCTGGTTTACATCGAGCTGATCTGTCTGGTGGGAGTGAGCGCGTTGCTGCTGGTCTGGTCGATCTGCCTCAAGGCGCCGCTCGAGGAGCCGGCTGACCCGACCACCTCTCCCAATCCGGCCAAGGCTCCCTGGTACTTTCTGGGGCTTCAGGAGATGCTCGTCTACTTCGATCCGTGGCTGGCCGGCGTCGTTTTCCCCGGATTGATCATCACCGGGCTGATCCTGATTCCCTACATCGACCGGAGCCCCAAGGGAAGCGGCTATTACTCCTTCAGGGACCGGAGCGGCGGCGTGACCATCTTCCTCTTCGGATTCGTTATACTCTGGGTCCTGCTCATCGTCGTGGGTACCTTTCTCAGGGGACCGAACTGGAATTTCTTCGGTCCCTTCGACTACTGGGATGTGCACAAGCTCCCGGTGCTCGTCAATGTGAACCTGTCCGAGATCGTCTACATGAAACTGCTGGGAAGGTCCCTTCCCTCCCACTGGTTTCTCCGGGAGATTTGGGGGATTCTCATCGTCGGAGTGTACGTGTTCGCTCTGCCGCCGCTCCTGGCCAGGAAGTGGCTCAAGGAGATCCGGCAGCGGCTCGGAGCTCCTCGATACGCGCTCATGATGTTTCATTTCCTTGTGATGATGAGCCTACCGATCAAGATGTATCTGCGGTGGGCCTTCAATCTGAAGTACGTCGTGGCTATTCCGGAGTTCGTCTTCAACATCTGAGTTGGCTCATGGCGAAGGACGAGAAAGCACCATACTTCTATCGGCCGGAACGGCTGGCTATCGCGTTCGGCATCGTCTTCTTCCTGTGTCTGGGGTTCGTTGCCTGGGCGACGTTCGATGACCATTCTCGGGAGTGGAAGGAGACCCAAAGGGCGTTTCGAGCCAGAATGGTCGAGCGCCTGGACCAACGGCTCGAAGCTCAAGCTGCGGCCAGCGACTCGACCGCCCTGGCCGAGGTCGAGGGGAGGATAGCGGCCGAGGAAGATAGCCTGGTCCGACACCGGGACCGACTCCAGGAGCTCGGC
>CAYFEZ010000137.1:0-4020 GCA_964342215.1 uncultured Dehalococcoidales bacterium
CCCTTATCAGAAACCACTGTTAAAATCCTCTCAACCAGTTAAATGGAAATCTTCTCGGATTATACCAATGACAAGCTGTAGCTGCAATCCCCTGTCCAAAGGGGCCCCGCCCATTCGATATTCTTCTGATAGACGACCAAAGTCCTATTATCTATTAATCAGCCACCTTCCCCAACCCATCCACGTATGGCTCTGTTATTATGCCTTTTTCGGTGATAATAGCGGTGATATAGCGGTAGGGAGTAATATCAAATGCGGGATTAGCCACATCAATACCTTTAGCGGCCATCATTACCCCTTGAACATGAGTGACCTCATCACCACAGCGCTGCTCAATGGGGATTTCACTACCTCCGACTAATAGCCGGTCAATAGTGGTGGTGGGAGCCGCCACGTAGAAGGGGATGCCATTCTCCTTAGCCAACACCGCCAGACTATAGGTACCAATCTTATTCGCCGTATCACCGTTAGCGGCAATCCGATCGGCACCAACGATGACACAGTCAACGTCTCCTCGACTGATAAAGTGTCCTGCCATAGAGTCGGTAATCAGAGTAACCGGAACATTAGCTTTCCTTAACTCCCAAGTGGTGAGCCGTGCCCCCTGGAGCAGAGGGCGGGTCTCCGTAGCCAGAACTTTTATTTTTTTTCCTTGCCCCTTTGCCTGTTTTACCACTCCCAGAGCACTGCCGCAACCAGTAGTAGCTAAAGCTCCTGTGTTACAGTGGGTTAGGATAGTACAATTATCATGAACCAATTCGGTACCAAGCTGACTCAACTTTCTGCTTGCCTCGGCTTCCTCAGCATGTATTCTGATGGCTTCACTTACCAACGCCTCTTTAATTTCCTCTACATCATCACTAGCATTGACTACCTGCTCCATTCGCTCAAGGGTACGGAACAGATTTCGGGCGGTAGGTCTGGTCGCAGCTAATGTCCGGCTAATGCCGCGTAACCTCTCTAAGAATCCCTGCCTAACCACCGATTCAATTTCTAAAGCCCCGAGAGCCATTCCATAAGCTCCCGCTACTCCAATAGCCGGTGCTCCCCTGATTTTCAGCTCCTTTATCGCCAAAACTATAGCTTGATAACCGGTAAACTCCAGATAAACCTCCTCCTGAGGCAACTTAGTCTGGTCAATAATCCTCACCCGGTTACCCAGCCACTCTATCGCTTTCACTTTTTCATCCAGAATCATCGCACCTCCAGAATTACCAGTTTGCTCATCTATGTTACCACACAGCATCACTGCTCACCAAGCTGGCGACTCATCTTTAGCTCAGTAGGTTAGAATTACCCCAGTTATGCTATAATCCAGATATATGAAAGTCTTGGGTATTGAAACGTCTTGCGATGAAACGGCAGCGGCAGTAGTCGAGAATGGAGTCAAAATTCTGTCCAACCAGATTGTCTCTCAAGTGGAAATTCACGCTCGCTATGGGGGGATTGTACCTGAAGTGGCCTCTCGCCAGCACATTCTGGCTATTATCCCGATTATTAAGCAGGCCATGGCCGAAGCTAAGACTACCTGGAACGATTTGGATGGTATTGCCGTCACTATTGGACCAGGACTTGCCGGTTCTTTGCTAGTGGGCATAAATGTGGCTAAAACTATTGCACTGGCTCATGGGTTACCTATTACTGGAGTTAATCACCTTGAGGGTCATATCTACGCTAACTGGCTTAACCATAATCATGATTTCGTTCCCTCCTTCCCTTTAGTGAGCCTCATTGTTTCCGGGGGGCATAGTGACCTGGTCTTCATGACAGGACACGGGGATTATATAGTATCGGGACGGACGCGGGATGATGCTGCCGGCGAAGCCTTTGATAAGGCCGCCCGTATATTAGGATTGGGATACCCTGGTGGCCCCGCCGTTGAACAAGCCGCACAGCCAGACACGACGAATTCTCCCAAGCTACCCCGTGCCTGGCTCAAAGGAAGCCATGACTTCAGCTTCAGTGGAGTTAAGACGGCTTTACTGCGATTGGTGGAAGCAGGAGGGATTTCAGCTGGGGCAGCCGCTGCCAGCTTTCAAGAAGCCGTGATTGATGTTTTGGTCACAAAGACCATAGCCACAGCCAAAGAACGCCAGGTAAAACAGATTTTACTTGCCGGGGGGGTAGCATCAAACAAGTTACTCCGCCAGTGGCTGGCACAGAACTCACCCACCCCAGTTCTAGTTCCAGAACCAGTATTATGCACTGATAATGCCGCTATGATTGCTGCCTGTGGTTACTACCAGTTCCAAGCTGGCAAAATAGCTGGTTTGGATTTGGATATTATACCAAACCTCAAACTGGGTTAGCCAGTAGTGACCGAAACAAAATCAAAAAATAAATAACTTAAGGGGGCTACTAATGAGTCATCTGCCCTTAGACAAGTGGGAGAAAAAATATATTGTTGAATCAATAGAAAGGTTTGATCAAAAAAACCATATGTTTAGCCGCACTTGGTGGGACCCTAAGATGAAAGATATCCACGAAAAATTTTATCGACAAAGAATAATCCCTGGAGAGAAGGCCGGCTGGACCTTACCCGACATGGCCTTTGGCGAAGGGTCCTGGTATTTAGAACGCACCCTCAGTCACGGAAATATTATCGGTCAGCACGGGCCTTTTGCCTGGGAAGAGACAACCCCACAGTCTGCTTCCATGCTCACAACCGAAGGAACGAAAATGGACGTTACCGACCCGGTAAAGATAACCAGAGATATCAAGAAAGTCGCTACTTACTTTGGGGCTGACCTAGTTGGTATCTGTGAGCTTGACCGGCGGTGGGTATACTCCCACTCTTACAACAGGACCACCCTGGAATCCAAACCACTGGAAATACCGGAGGAATACAAATATGCTATTTCCATGGCTTCTGAGATGGACTACGAGTTGATCAAATACGCCCCCACCCATATCGCCAATGGTGGCACTGGAATGGGGTACTCCAAGATGGCCTTTACTACCGGATTACTGGCCAAATTCATCCGAAGTTTAGGCTATAAAGCTATACCCTGCGGCAATGATACCGCCAGAGGCATACCCATAGCCATGCAGGCCGGACTGGGTGAACTTGGCCGAAACGGTCTGTTAATTACCAAAGAATACGGACCCAGAATACGCCTGAGTAAGATTTTTACCAACCTGCCGCTGGTAACCGACCAACCAATAGACTTTGGGGTGACCGAATTCTGCAATAAATGTCAAAAGTGTGCTATTACCTGCCCAAGTCAATCAATAATCTACGGCGAACGAACTACACAGCCACATAACATTTGTAATGCCAGAAACGAATTAAAATGGCCGATCAATGCAGAAAGTTGTCTCAAGTTCTGGGGAACTAACCGGGGCTCCTGTATCGTCTGTATCATGGTCTGCCCGTTTAATAAGCATATGAACTGGCTCCACCGGTTAGTAAGATCGGGAATTGAGCATGTGCCTTGGGCGGACTCTTTCTTAATTAAGATAGATGATATTTTAGGTTACGGTAAGCCAGCACCGGCACCAGATTTTTGGGATAAGTGGAAACCCCGGTCAGGATTAAAAACTAACTCCTAAATTATTCCCTAGCACGCAAGAACTACACCTGCCTTGTGTGCATAAAGTATGTAGAGATGAATGAATCCCTGTTACCGCTGAGATGAGTGGCAAAAATCAATCTTAATCATTACCTGCCTCAATATAAGCTATATACGTTAGTGGAGCCAATAGCTATCATACACGGTTTCGTGTATACGGTAAGCCCAGTTCTTGTCCCTTATGCTGTCTCCGCTTCCATCAATCTCCCCCACTCTGCTATAATAAGATTGTGAAGAAGCCACTTTTAGTGTTGCTTGACGGTAACAATATAGTCCATCGTGCCTTCCATGCTTTTGCTGCTTCCAGACCACTTACAGTGAGTAAGACTGGTGAAGTGGTAAGCACTGTTTATGTCTTTGCTAACATGCTAATTAATATAATAAACAAGCTGGAACCCACCTGCTATGCCATTGCCTTTGATACCAAAGCCCCCACCTTCCGGCACCA
>CAYFEZ010000138.1:0-4013 GCA_964342215.1 uncultured Dehalococcoidales bacterium
TCATTCATTTCTACGAAAAACATCTCACAACATTTTGCTATAACATAGCCAATAATATTATAGCTTCTCAGGTAGGTACGGCAATTTATAACTGAAATGACTATATAAATGAAACTATCAATGTGTTTGAAATTGGGATTTCTAATCTGGGATCAAATAATTTGGGCGGTATATGTACTTGCACTGAAAAAAATTAATGAAAAAATCCTCACCTCTCCCTTCTCGGTGGTAAGTTTCTAAGGTTTATTAAGTATTGAAAATGACTTTAAAATATAAATTCTAATTTGTATTAACTCATAACCGAATTAGCTAGCAAATTCAAAATTTTAAATCTAAATAATATTCTTAATATTTTGAGTGATGATTGTATTATCAAAATTTTTATTTTAAATTAGCTACCCGTACCCCTTGATAATACAAATCACCACCCCTGTTGATAAATAATTATTATCTTATTTTGCTATCCATGCCCTTTGATAATACAAATCACCCCTATTGAACCGAATCAAATTTTTAACATTTGAGCGTGATGCATCAAATTTAGGAATTGTATTCAAAATTGCGCAAGGAACTTCCTCCATGGCAATTTCTTGAGCTCTGTAATAGTGTGGTTTTCTGACATTGATATCTGGAGAGCTTCGACCAGCGATCCATGATTTATCAAAATCCTGATTTTTCCACTCCAAAGCTGCACCATCATCAGTTCTATAAACGTTTCCAAATTGATCATTCGGGTCCCATCTTGGAACAAGCGCTGTAAGTGCCATTTCATATTTATGATCTTTCAATACTGTTTGCACCCATTGACCTACTTCTAATAATTCTAACTCTATTGAGATTCCAATTTCTGAAAGGTTAGCCTGCAAAATTTGAGCTACTTGAAGATTTTCTGGCCATTCTTGCCAATAAGCAAATTTTGCAGAAAATGCATTTTTGGGATCATATCCAGCTTCTTTCATAAGTTTTTTTGCTTTATCCACGTTTCTATTGTCATAAGAAGCTGCATTTGGATTGAACGCCCAACTACCTTTAGGGATTGGATTTGATTTTATTTCTCCAAGACCAAAATTAACAGCTAGTAAAGCTTTCCTATCAATTGCATGATTGATCGCTTGCCTTACTTTCTTATTATTAAATGGAGTAATACTATTTTTCATCAACATATAATATTCCATTATTGTAAACTCACTAGGTGTTTCAATTAATTTAATATCTTTGTTATTTTTTATTCTATTTGCTTCTGAAATTGAAACTGAGCTTATAACATCTACTTCATTCGTAAGTAGTTGATTCATTCTAGTCGATTCATCAGGAGACATAACGAATGTTAACTCATTTATGTATGGTAGTTTGCTATCCCAATAATTTTCATTTTTTATTAATACAATTGACTGATTACGATTCCACTTCTTTAGTTTATATGGACCAGTACCAATAGGTTTGTTTGGGTTAAAATCAGATGGTCTACTTAACCATTGAGCACTAAAGGAATCTAGTAAAGCTACGTTTGCACTTGGTAACTTTAACTTTAATTGATAGTTACCAATTGCTGAATATTCAGAACCTTTGTATATATCTACAGTTTCGGTTGTTGCACCAGATTTTGGATCTAACACTGTATTAATATAGTCTAGAAAATCATTTGAAGTTAAGGATTTCCCATCGTGCCATTTAACACCTTTACGGATGTTAAAAATCCATGTAATACCATCCTCTGTGGACCAAGATTCAAATAAACCTGGAGCTATATTGTAATCATCATCATATTTTACAAAACTGTCATATATGACAGAATAAATATGAGTTTCAGTTCCCGTAGTGTCTTTCCAAGTTTCAAAACCTCTAATACCCTGAGAAGCTAATGCACTTTTTAATTTCCCCCCATACACGGGAGAATGACCATCAGCAAAAATAGAATTGGCTGGTATAAATAAAATCACCAAACAAAATAATATAATTAAGTTCTTTACAGTTAATTTCTTTACTATATTGTTAATCATCTTTACCTTTAAATTAATTATAGGTTAACAAAAAATAAATGAATGATAATAAATTACTCAATTTAAGTAGTACTGATTATGTAAAATTATTTCATATTATCCTTTTTCCTTTATGTGGGGTTAAACAAATTCTCCATTCAACCATATATTGTCTAGGTATCTTTATTCGTTACAATTTACTCTATATCGAATTCAAGATCATTGTTTTGAACAGAGGTTGAAAGTCCTAACTCATATTTATGATTAGTTGATCGTCACATTAAGGGGGCCATTTGTCATATAATATTATCTTAAATTAATGGGTTACACATAATCTAATCTTGAACTTCTAGAATTTCCTGAGCCATTTTTTGCCACCCTTCAATCTTAACGAATCCAGTAGTTATTTCAAAGCAACCCCGAGGTGGTTTTTTTGAAACCATTAAAGAATTCCATATTTTTCAAAAACATCACGAAGGTAGCTCCCTGCTCTAAGCTCCTTAATTGAATTATGCTCACCGTCAATCTTTTCTAAGGCCTTGGCCATAACTTCAAGTTCATGCTCCTGCGGCACAACAACTACCCCATCTGCATTACCAACTACTAGGTCTCCTGGGTTTACCTTTACACCATCGCATATAACCGGTACATCAGTGCTCATAATCTGACCACGTCCTTTTGAGTCTAGTGGAGCAACGCCACATGCAAAAACAGGGAATTCCAATCTGCGAATTTCTATTGTGTCTCGTACATATCCGTCTGTAACACAACCAGTTGAACCACGAGCTTTTGCAGCTGTAGATAGCAAGCCTCCCCAAGGCGCAATTCGTGATGATCCTCCACAAGCCAAAACCGCTACATCGTTTTGCCGCAAATCATCCACAAGTGCTATCTCGAGTCGATAAGGATTTATTCCTTCCTCGAGATAAGGTACTTCCATATATGCACCAGTTCTAGCTCTTCCACAAAGCGTAAGAGTTTCATCTAGAGGGCGCATGATTGGAGACATAACCTGATTCTCAATCCCCAACTCGTCTAAAACATCGGAGAGAATTGCTGAATTTAGTTGATCAAAACCTTCAGGTAAAGCCTTGTTTATCCTTGGGATAAATTTTGAACTCAAAGTACCTCCATTAGGTTTAACGTTAAATATTTAACGGTAAACCTAAACGTCGAAAATATTAATGTCAATAGTTTTTATAAAATTAATTGTTTTTGAAAGTTAAGTGGTGTCGCCCAAGCTTATTTCAACAGGAAGAATTGTGTCATAATTAGGGAAATATCCGTTTGAAAAATAGTAAAGCATAGACTCGCCTGCAATCTGACCCATTTTATATGCTGAGGAAATTACGGTAGTTATGTTTGGGATAAGATGACGGTGTGCCTCGAACCCATTAAATCCCATGACTCGGACATCTTTAGGCACGTTGTAACCTTTGTCTCCCAGTAGTAGAATAGATGCATACGCCATTTGATCATTACAACCAAATATTGAACTTGGAAGAGGGTTCTGATCTAGATAATTATTTAGTGAAGTTTGCACATCAGAAAATGATTAACTTCCCGTATCTAAAATTGTTATTTTTGGATGAATCATTGAATTTGAGAGTACCTCATTCAGTCCTCTAATTCGATTTTCTATTGCTGGCCAATTCCGATTCGGCCTCAATATTAAGAGATCTTTAAGATCCTTGGAAAGAAGATGGCCCCCAACAATTCGATCTCCATAATAATCATCCTGTCTAACTAGACATAAATGTTTATTTTTTTCTTTTACTTCCTGTTGAAAGACGACTAAGGGTTGTTTTAGTGAAAGCAATTGTTCAAGGACCATTAGGCGCTCAGCCTCCATGCCGGATAACATAATGCACAAACCACCTACATCTATACTTCTCATAATCATAGAATCGACCAAGCTTCTAGGATTAATACCTTGAATTGTCATAGTGTAATCAGCAATATTAAGAACATTAGCCAATCCTGCCACTAGTTCTGTGGTAAAAAAATCAGTAAGAAATTTTGGAGACTCATCTA
>CAYFEZ010000139.1:0-3997 GCA_964342215.1 uncultured Dehalococcoidales bacterium
CCAGTTTTTTCTCCCACTCAGGGGGGAGCATAGCGGCTACAGTTACTAGACCCAATGGTGGGAAGGCAGCCTTTTTAGAAATGAATTTTAGGGCATGCTGAAAACTCCAGAACGTATCTGGATATTGAGGGTAAACTAGTAATATTTTCAAATTAGCTTTCGTGGCATCTCCACTCTGAACATTAATGGGATCATAGCATATTTTTGGCGAAAATGTAAACGAGCCTATTTTATTATTTTATTAACTTGTCCTCCGTTGTTTGTGCCCTTAATATCGTTGAATGACCTTAGTCTGTAAGTATAATATACTCTTTAATGATCTAATTCTAGTGTACCCATAATAGCGCATACAATATAACTGCAACCATGATATCCTTGGCGAATCTTGGGATTTACTTTTGTTATTTATATCTTTTTTTCACTAATGCTTCCCATAATTATCAGCACATCCTCTAGTATCTTCGGCCATACATCATTAAGGTGTTTTGGGTTAAGACGTAGTTGGGTGATGCCTACTTTGATATGAGGCGAGATGGACTCAAGTTTTCGTTTGTTAAACTGCATGCCCTCAAACAGCCGCAGTACAATATGTCCATCTTCGGTGGTGATGGATTCAATCCCGACCTTAACCGCCAGTACTTTAATCTTAAGGGTGTAGAGCAGATTTACAACCTCTGTTGGTAGACCCCCAAACCTATCGCTGAATTCCATGGCTACATCATCTACCTGATTAATTGACTCTAGCTCTACCAGTTTGTGATACAGACCTAATCTGGTGCTGAGATCGGATACATATTCCTCAGGTATGTGGGCGGACAGAGGGAGGTCTATGGTGGGTGGTGGCAGTCGTGATGGTTTTACCTTTTCTTTTGGTATGCCTGCTTGTTTGGCTTTCTGTTTCTCTACGGCATCGCTGAGCAGGTTGGAGTATAGGTTAAAGCCCACGGCACTGATATGGCCACTCTGTTTGAAGCCCAGTAGGGTACCGGCGCCCCTTATCTCCAGGTCTTTCATCGCGATGTCAAAACCAGAGCCCAGTTCGGTTGCTTGAAATATTGTCTTCAACCGTTTCTTGGCTGTTGAGGTCAGGCGTTTACTCTTATCATAGAGAAAATAAGCATGGGCAAGGTTGGAGCCACGCCCGACTCGACCGCGCAGTTGATACAGTTGGGTCAACCCAAATTTATCCGCTTTGTTGACAATAATGGTGTTAACATTGGGCATATCCAAACCTGATTCAATAATAGTTGAGCATACCAAAATGTCGCTTCCCCCTTGAATAAAGTCGGCCATGACTGTCTCTAGCTTTGCTTCGGGCATCTGACCGTGAATGGTAGCTACTCTTGCTTCCGGAACCAGAAATTGGAGTTTACTGGCAATGAGGTCTATGGATTGCACCCGATTGTGGACAAAGAAGACCTGACCATTTTGTTCAAGTTCCTTAAGTATGGCCTCACGGACTAACCGATCATCATATTCGGCAACATAGGTTTTGATGGGCAGGCGTTCTCCAGGGGGGGTCTCCATGACGCTCATATCCCTTACCCCGACCATGGACATGTGAAGGGTACGGGGTATGGGCGTAGCGCTGAGGGAAAGAACCGATATATCCCGTAGTTTCTGCTTGAGGTATTCCTTATGGGTAACGCCGAAGCGCTGTTCTTCATCGATAATCAGTAACCCTAAATCCTTGAAAACTACATCTTTTTGTAGCATCCGGTGGGTGCCGATACAGATGTCTACGGTACCATTAGCTAGGCCATCCAGAACAACACGCTGCTGCTTAAGCGTGCGGAATCGGCTTAATACCCCCATTTCTACAGGAAAGGGGTTCAACCTTTGCTTGAACGTAGCGAGGTGTTGCTGAGCCAGTATTGTAGTGGGTACCAGAACAGCCACTTGCTTATTGTCCATCACTGCCTTGAAGGCGGCTCGGATAGCTACTTCGGTCTTTCCATAGCCAACATCCCCGCAGACCAGTCTGTCCATCGGTTTGGCTTTGGTCATATCCTCGTTTATTTCTTGTTGCACGGCTATCTGGTCAGGGGTTTCGATGTACGGGAAGGATGCCTCAAGGTCCTGTTGCCATACGGTATCTCGGGAATAGACAAAGCCAGGGATAACTTCTCTAGCCGCGTATAGGGCCAATAATTCCTGAGCAATACTTTCTACTGATTCTTTGACTCTTTGCTTGGTACGTAACCATTCCTGGGTGCCTAGACGATTCAATAAAGGTTGTTGTTCACCGGTCCCTACGTAGCGACTAATACGGTCCATCTGGTCGGTGGGTACATAGAGTTTGTCGCCGGCTGCGTATAGTAGAACCATGTATTCTTTTTGGGTGTTGTTGGTGCGAATGGTAGTAACACCGGCAAATTTGGCAATGCCATGCTCAATATGCACTATGTAGTCGCTTTGTGCTAAATCATGAGACGTTTCATGGTGTGGTACTGCTCTTTTTTTTACTAATCGGCGTTGTTTGACAAAACCAAAGATTTCGGTGTCAGTGAATAGGTAGGTATCATTATTTATGATCCATCCCGCGGGTAGCGAACCTTGAACGAGGGTTACTGAGGCGGGTGGTGGTATTTTTTTAATTCTGGAAAGAGGCGGGGCAATAAGATTCTCTTCGCCCAGCAGTTCGGACAATCGGTTTGCCTGATGACTGATGATAAACTGGCGTTTCTGCTTTGACATTTGTTTAATCTTCTTAATGAACAACTGTAGCTTTCCATTATAGCTTGGGGCGGGAACGAAGTTTAGCCGATATGGTTGTTCGCCATGATCCCAGGCAGTAAGCATCAAGCTCCGCTTATATCGTATGGTAGGTTCGAGTTCCTTCCATGTGAAATAAGGCGTTGGGAAATTAAATGGCAACTCTCCTCGGGTTAGTCTATCAGCACGCAACTGCTTGGCTTTAGTATCGAATATTTTGGCTACTTGTTTGATATTCGGAAGTTCGTCGAGTATTATAAGAGTTTGTCGTGGTAGGTAATTAAGGAGGCTGTCGTTATTAAATAGCGGGGCGTAAAATTGCCGATGGCGCGGTTTTTGTTTATTAAACAGCATAGTTAGTTCTTGTTGGAATTGCTGGTTAGTCTCAGCGGTGCAATCAGATAAATTGATGTTTTTAAGTAGGGACTCTAGTTTTAGTTTATTGTCTAATAGCGGGGATAATAGTTCGGTGGCGGGACCAATGGCCATTGATGATACTGCAGTTAACGAGCGCTGATTAGCCGGGTCAAAGTATCGTATACTATCAAGCGTATCACCTAAAAATTCCAGTCTACCTGGTAGGTCGTTGGTAGGGGGGTAGACGTCAATAATACCACCTCGATGGGCTACGGTGCCGGGTATTTCTACTTTGTTTTCCAACCGATAACCCATGATCTCCAATTGGCGCAGCAGGTTAAATGGCTCAATGTTCGTCCCCACCTTTATAGTATGACTGGTAGAAAGAAAATCAGCATGTGGTGTTGTCTTCTGGATAAATGCCAGTACAGAGGTGACAATTAGGGGAAAGTCGTTCTTATTATCAATGTTAGCTAATGCGGAGAGCACCTGGATCCTTTCTATTTCTGTAGAGGTATCCGAAGTTATATGTTGGTAGGGCAGGGCATCGGGTTCTGGGAAGAGTTTTACCGGATTGGAGTCACACCAGGTTAAAAGCTGTTCGTAAAGCTGTTTGCTGTCTTCCGGCTGTGCGGTAAGTATGAGTATTGGGATTCGTAAGCGGTGGTGTAGAGCCGCGATGAAGAAGGGCTTGGCGGCATCGAGTATTACCGCCTTGTTATCACCATAGGACTGTTGTAATTTGTCTACCAGCCGGCAATAGGCCGGCATTTCTTCAATAAGGTGTAATAATTGGGTTATGTCCAATAGCGTTTTCTCTGCGAAAATCCCTTGGGTTAGCCGAAACGGACTAGCCCTCACGTAAATTGTAACACAGGTCTTAATTTTGGAAAAATTTATTGAGGTTGTGCTGTATTGGACTGGC
>CAYFEZ010000140.1:0-3952 GCA_964342215.1 uncultured Dehalococcoidales bacterium
CCCGGAGCCAACAACCGCCACCCGCTTGTCAGTAGACGGGGCAACACTATACTTTTTTTTCCAAAGCCCGGTATCATGCTCCCAAACAAACCGCTTAAGCACGCGGATAGCAATAGGCTCATCAAGTTGTCCCCTAGTACACTTAGTTTCACAGGGATGAGCACAGATATAACCGCAGACCGAGGGGAAAGGAATCTTTTCCCTTACCACGGCTAAAGACTCAGCAAATTTACCGTCAGCTATTAAGCGGACATAACGAGCGGCATCCACACCAGCCGGGCAGGCCTGCCGACATGGCGCCGGCACTAACCCCTTCCGCCCGTTCTCAGTAGTGATAATCTCAATACAGCCATGCGGACAACTCCGAGCACAGGTGAAACAACCGGTGCACTTTTCCTCACTCCAGGCAAGCTCGTTACCCCGAATCCGACGCGAAACGGTCAGTTTCTCCTCCGGGTATTGGGTAGTAATTGGCTTACGAAACAAGTGCTTCAAGGTTAGAGCCATACCCTTAGCGATACCGACACCATACCGCTCAAACTTCAACCCGACCACCTCCTACACGATAAAATTTAGACCATAACACTATTAATACTACCGCAATCGCCAGGTTAATGAGTATTACTCCCCAAGGCAAAGCATCCGGCCAAACAATTACTTGTATACTAGTAATAAGCAGGTTAACTAAGGCGAGAGGCAGAAGAACCTTCCAGGCAAAGGCCATTACCTGGTCTATTCTTAAACGTGGAATAGTACTCCGTACCCAGAAGATGAGGAAGAAAACGGCAAACACCTTAATCACAAACCAGAGGATAGGCGGCAACAGTGGCCCCCTCCAACCACCTAGGAAAATGGTCGTAATTATAGCTGACATAGCCAGCGCCTCAGCATATTCTGTCAGGTAAAACAAGGCAAACTTCATCCCAGAATACTCAATATGGAAACCAGCCACAATCTCTGACTCCGCCTCTACCAAATCAAATGGAGTGCGGTTCACCTCAGCAAGCGAGGCCAGAAAGAAGATAAGGAAACCCAATGGCTGTAATAAAATAAAGGGAATGCTCTGTGCCTCCACAATTTTAGTCATTGAGAGCGAACCAGCAATTAAGACTACGCCAAGAACAGACAGCACCAGCGGGATCTCATAGCTGATCAACTGGGCGACATTACGCATCGCCCCAACCAGGGAATACTTATTGTTTGAGCTCCATCCCGCCATAAAAACCCCTACCGCTACCACCGAACTAACCGCTACCACATAGAGGATACCGATATTAAGGTCAGCCAACAGTGCCCCACCCTGGAAAGGAATAACGGCAAAAATCATTAATACCGGCACAAAGGCAACCACCGGCGCGAGCCAGAAAACCACTTTATCCCCTTTAGCTGGAACAATGTCTTCCTTAATTAATACCTTAATAGCATCAGCCACCGGCTGGAGCATACCCATAGGTCCAGTCCGGTTAGGGCCCAGACGCACCTGAAAACGAGCTATACCCCGGCGCTCAACATAGACAAATGCCATAACCATGGCGAGAACAAAGACTAGAATTATGACCACAAACACCAGCCAATGCCACCAGTAACCACCCGGCCAATCAGAAGACAAGACAGCCCAGCTATCAAGACGCAGGTTAATTCCCATTATGGCCATTACCTATCCACCTCACCCATGCAAACGTCAATACTGCCAAAGATAACTACAGCGTCGGCCACCTTCCACCCAACTATCATCTCGCGAAGAGCTGTTAGATTAATGAGACTCGGAGCCCGAACATGGAAGCGAAAGGGAGTAGCTGAATTATCTGATACCAGATAAAAGCCAAGCTCACCCTTAGGAGCTTCGATATGCCCATAAGTTTCGCCGGCTGGTGGCCGCAACCGAAGCGGTACAGGACTTAGTACCCCACCCGGTGGCAACTGCTCCATAGCCTGTGCAATGATATGCACGCTCTGCCGCATCTCCTGGATTCTCACCCGATAGCGATCATAACAATCGCCCACACTGCCGGTGGGGATGTTAAAATCAAAGCGATCATACACAGAGTAAGGGTCTGCTTTCCGGATATCCCACTTAACCCCGCTGGCGCGAAGCACTGGACCGCTCGCAGAAATATTAATGGCTAACTCTTTAGGCAGAATACCAACACCTTTGGTCCGAACCAGCAATATCTCATTCTCCTTCAGAAACTGGTCATATTCATCAATAAAACCAGGCATACTCCCAATAAACTTACCCAGTGCCGGTAAAAACTCCTCAGGAATGTCGTGACTTACCCCACCAAAACGCATGTAATTATAGAGAAGCCGTTGACCACAGACCATATCAAACAAGTCTACAATCTTTTCTCTTTCCCGGAACATATACAAGAAAGGAGTGACAAACGCACCACAATCATTTAAAAAAGCCCCCACAGCTACCAGATGATTGGCGATACGCTGCAGCTCAGCCATGATAACCCGCAGATATTCGGCCCGCTCCGGTACCGGTATTTCCGCCAACTTCTCCACTGCCATAACATAAGCCTGATTACCGGTCATAGAGGATACATAATCCAACCTATCGGTAAAGGGGATATTCTGCTTATAGGTGCGCCCCTCAGCCAGCTTCTCAATACCCCGATGGAGATAGCCAAAAACAGGTTCCATATCAACCACAACCTCTCCGTCGAGCGTCAACCGAAAACGAAACACCCCGTGTGTGCTAGGGTGCTGAGGTCCTATATTAATAACAAAAGGCTCAGTTTTAATTGCCATTATACTTGATCCTTACGTAAAGGATATCCCGGAAATCCTTCCCAGAGGAAGATCCGTTTCAAATTAGGATGACCGCCAAATTTAATCCCGAACAAGTCGTAAATCTCCCTCTCCTGCAAATCAGCTCCTTGCCACAGGGTAACCACTGACGAAAGTGCCGGCTTATCCCGCCCATAACACCGCGTCTTCAACACCAGACTATGGTTATGAACTAACGAAGTTAAGTGATAAACCGCCTCAAAGTAGTCAAAATAATCAATAGCGGTAATACTAGTCAGATAATCAAAATAAAGGTTAGGAGTAACTTTAAGAAAAGTAGCTACAGCCAGCAAGAATTCGCTATTAACCACAACACAATTTTCACTTGATACGACGATACTCCCCGGGAATTCCTCTTCCAGCCTGTTGCCTATTTCTACGCCAGAAAGCACTACCGTCATTCTGGCCTACCTTTGATAATGTTGCTCCTTTTAGTTATCTTATGATGGAGCATCTCTATGCCATGAAGCACAGCTTCTGGACGTGGCGGGCAACCAGGCACATAGACATCAACCGGGACTATATGATTATACCCAGGAACCACATTATACGATTCGGCAAAGATACCCCCGCTGATGCCACAGGCCCCCATAGCTAACACCCACTTCGGCTCAGCCATCTGGTCATAAATACGCCGCACCTGAGGGGCCATCTTCCAAGTCAAGGTACCAGCGGTAATCAACAGGTCAGCCTGCCGTGGGGAAGCACGCATGACCTCCATACCAAAGCGAGAAATATCAAAACGGGAAGCAGCGGTTGCCATCAATTCAAAGGCACAGCACGCCGGGAAGCAAAGCACTGTCCACAGTGCGGAACGCCGTGCCCAATTAAGCACCGAATCCACTGTGGTAAGCAAGATATTGGAGGGCATTTCCTCTTCCTCTAACCACTTATCTCGGTCAGGGATAAACCACTGAGCCTGCGCCTTTAGCGCCTCTATGGCTTCACCCTCAGCCCTATCAAGCTCGGTGTCAGAATAAATATATGCCTTAGCAGTATCCCCTATCTCCACTCCAGAACCTTCTTCCTCCAAGCATAGACATAGCCCACCATAACAATGAACACAAGAATAAGCACCCCAATAAAACTAAACCCCTCCAGTTGTCTGACCTCAACCGCCCACGGATAAAGGAAAACAACCAGGACATCAAGAACC
>CAYFEZ010000141.1:0-3926 GCA_964342215.1 uncultured Dehalococcoidales bacterium
GGTGGAGTTCTTTGGTGATAATATTGAGCGTATTGTCGAGATAGACCCGCTTACTGGCGAGCTATTAGCTGAGTTAGACTTGGTGGATATCTATCCCGCCAAGCACTTTGTTACCTCGCATGATAAGCTGATGGCGGCTGTTGAAACCATAAAGCAGGAACTAAAAGGAAGACTAAGTGAGCTGAATCAGCAGGGCAAGCTCTTGGAGGCGGCGAGACTGGAGGCACGTACCAGCTACGATGTTGAAATGCTTGAGGAGGCGGGCTATTGCCACTCCGTGGAAAACTACTCTCGTCACCTATCGCAACGCTTGCCGGGGAGCCCACCGTGGACACTGATGGATTATTTCCCTAACGACTTTCTCCTCTTTATCGATGAATCGCATATGACATTGCCCCAGATTCGCGGCATGTACCACGGTGACCGTTCTCGTAAGGAGACACTGGTGGAATACGGCTTTCGCCTGCCGTCAGCTCTGGACAACCGCCCACTTAACTTTGCCGAGTTTGAGCAGCGGATTAACCAGGTCATCTACACTTCTGCCACGCCGGCAGACTATGAGTACGGGCACAGCTTGCAGGTGGTGGAGCAACTGGTTCGTCCTACCGGTCTTCTTGAGCCTACCATTACGGTCAAACCGACTAAAGGGCAAATTGATGACCTTCTTGACCAGATTAGGATGCGGGTTGGCGAAGAGAAGCGCTGCCTCGTAACTACTTTAACCAAGCGGATGGCAGAAGAGTTGGCCGATTATCTAATCGAGATGGGAATAAAGACCCATTACCTCCACTCTGAGATTGATACCTTGGAGAGGGTGGAGATATTACGTGACCTCCGCCTAGGTGTTTATGACGTGGTTGTGGGTATAAATTTGCTCCGGGAAGGGCTTGACCTGCCCGAGGTAAGCATGGTGGCTATTCTGGATGCGGATAAGGAAGGTTATTTACGGTCGGAAGGGTCATTAATTCAGACGATGGGACGGGCCGCCCGTCACATAGATGGGCACGTTATTATGTATGCGGATACCGTCACCGGTTCTATGGACAGGGCAATTAAAGAGACTCTCCGCCGGAGACAGATTCAAGAAGCCTATAATAGAGACCATAGTATTACTCCGCGGGGGATAAGAAAGGCAATTAAGGATATTACCGATCGGGTAAAAGTGGTTGCGGAGACCCATGTTCCCTATAGTGCTACTCCGATTGCCAAAGAGGATGTAGTCCGTCTCATTAAGGAGCTGGAGGTACAGATGAAAACCGCTGCCCGGAATCTGGAGTTTGAGAAGGCAGCGTTACTGCGCGACCGCATTGTTGAGTTAAGGAAAGAACCGGATAGCTTAGAGATAAAGAAGTGAATAATGACCGGATAGAGAGCCGACAGGAGCGGCGGGAAAGGAAGCTCCGGAAAAAGCGGGAACGGATGCCCAAACACGGGAGAGACCTCGCCCGTATGTATATGGATGCTATCCTGAAACGACTGAAGCGTGGTGGGAAGTAAAACACAGATTACTCAAATCCAGCATTTAATCAGATTGCCCCTCTTTCCTTTCATTCTCCTCATCAAGCTGTTCCATAATGCGGGCTGCTCGCGGGTAACCGATGCGCAGCCGCCGCTGTAGGAAAGAGGTTGAGATGTGTTTGTGTTCCTGTGCCAGTTGCCGTGCGGCTTCCAACAATGAGTCTTGGGGGGAGCCTTCCCTCTGGTCAGTAGTGGGGGTAAGTTCCTCAATATTTAGTTGGGCTCTCTCTTCTGTCCGTTGGTTCCCCCAGAAATACACCAGCCTCTCCGTCTCGGCATCAGAAACATAGCACCCTTGAATGCGTTTTGGCTTGCCTTCTTCGGTGGGCAGGTAGAGCATATCGCCTCTACCCAGCAGTTTTTCGGCGCCGACACTGTCCAAGATAGTGCGTGAATCTACCTGAGAGGTAACGGCAAAGCTAATGCGGGTGGGAAAGTTAGCTTTTATTAAACCGGTAACCACGTCTACCGACGGGCGTTGAGTGGCCACTATAAGATGAATGCCGGTAGCTCGAGCCAGTTGGGCTAAACGGCATAAGTGGTGTTCCACCTCGTCAAAGCCGGCCATCATCAGGTCAGCCAGTTCATCAATAATGAGTACCAAATAAGGGAGTTTTTCATCTCCCGACCTGTTTTTATTGTAACTCTCAACGTTACGGGCGCTGGCGGTAGCTAATTCTTGATAACGTTTGTCCATTTCCTGGCTAAGCCAGCGCAGCGTAGTTAGAGCTTTCGCAGTATCCACTATAACCGGTGTCGCCAGGTGAGGTATGCTATTAAACGGGGTTAGCTCCACCCTTTTGGGGTCAATCATAATGAACTGGACTTCACGGGGTGAATTATGCAGTAACAAGCAGCAGATAATAGAATTCAGGCAAACTGTTTTGCCGCTACCGGTAGCCCCGGCAATGAGTAAGTGGGGCATTTTGGTCAGGTCACCCACTATTGCCTCACCGCCAGCACCTTTACCTAGTGCCAGAGTAAGTTTAGATTTGACCCCCGATTTTTGGAAGGAGCTAGTCTCCACTACTCCCCGCAGGCTAACGGCGCTGGAAATGGTATTAGGCACTTCAATCCCTACTACCGATTTACCCGGTACTGGGGCTTCAATCCTGATACTGGGTGCCGCCAGGGCAAGCGCCATATCATTAGCCAGTGAGGTGATTCTTTCCACTTTTACCCTTGTCTTAGCTATTTCCTCTAATCTTACTGTGACATTACCGTCCTTATCTTTTTCCTTTATTTCCTTTGTCTTCCTGTCCCAGCCCGGTTCCACGCCAAACTGGGTGACGGTTGGTCCGGCGTTTATCTGGGTTACATTAACCCCGACGCCATAGCTGGCCAGAGCCTCCTCAATCAGCCGGGCTCTCTGGGTGTTGTCAGCCTGACTAAACTCAACCTCGGGAGATGTATCCAGAATATCAATGGGTGGTAACCGCCAGCCATCAACAATGATTAATGATGATGATTCGCCATACTTTTTCCATACTTCCTGAGCCACCTGCTTTAGTTCTTGTGGAGATTGGGTGGAGATAGGTACGGTGGCCACCACTTTTTTTGTCGGTGCCACCGGTTTGGGTGTTTCTATAACTGGGGAAACCTCTGCCTTTTGTTCCGGGATTGGCTTGGGAGATGGCGGTATTTTTAATTGTTTACCCAGCCATGAAATAAGTATGGCAGTAAGGCGGAAAGCAGCACGAGGAGCTACTAGGATGATGCCAATCTTAACCAGCCCTAAAACTCGGATAATGCCAATGAAATCCGGTTGCCCAATGATGCTCGTACCAAAATTACCACCCAGATTAAAAAAAGCTAATATTCCCCAGATAGCAAAGATAAAAGAAACAGCACCCAACCACCGATACCAGTAGCGGAAGGGTTGGTATATTCTCCGGATAAACGATAATATCCTCCGCCGCCACTGCATCACAATTATGCCTACAAGTGCGATTTCTAAAAGGACTAGTCCCCAACCGAGTAACCGCCAGGTACCCGCAATCCAGGGGGTCAATAATGACCATTGCCAGATTATCAGTGCCACGATGAGGATGAGCAAACTAAGGGAATAGAAAAACCAATTCCGCCACGACTTACCCTTAGGCTGTTCTGTTGATTTACCACTGATACTAGGCTTCTCCTTAGCCATATAAACCTATACCTTAACCATAACCGGAAGAATCATGGGACGGCGTCTGGTCTGCTCATAGTAAAATTTATTCAGTATATCTCTAACTTTAGTATTGATATAGCCCCATTCAGCGGGATGGTTACCACTACGATCAATAGCTCGGGCTACCAGGTCAAGGCTCTCATCCATCATATCCTTTGACTCTCTGGTATCAACAAAGCCTCGCGATACCAGGTCAGGTCGCCCCACCAGCTTACCGGTTTGCTTATTGATGGCAATA
>CAYFEZ010000142.1:0-3835 GCA_964342215.1 uncultured Dehalococcoidales bacterium
AAGCAACAATTTCGCTGGCCAGAGGAATTTATAAGACCTCTCTACCGGCTTGTACAAGCCAACTATGGAATTAGCCCCTCCCCTATTACTGATTCCAAGTGAAACAAGATATATTGGCTTTTACGTTTACCTGCTGATAATGTGAGCCGTTAAGCCGTTTTCGTTGTTTCCAACAATATAGATCAAGGCTATAGAGTGATAATTCTCTTGATAAACAGGTGAATAATAATTAGGTTACTGCGTAAGGGGATAACAAATAGGCATAACCAGCACAAACAGATTATCCGTCATATGTAGGTGGCCTGCGTACCTTGCAAGGTACATAACCCATAGTCAGGGCCTCATTTTTCGTTGATTTATGCATTCGTAATACTACTGCAACGGTATTGTTAACTACCTTAAAAACAAAAACCTCAAGTAGTACCATAGCCAGAGCGGATTACTGCAACTTTTTGGTTCATCGAAAGATCAATGGAACGTGAGTGATGCGCGGTATACAAGAAATTCCATAGTGTCAATCAGGCCATTGATTAATAACTCCTTTGGTCGGTAGTCGTTCAGTCATACGTTTTTAAGATTAATATTGAATAAAGGTAAATTTATGTCATTGACAATTATCAGTTTGGTTGTTAGAATTCACGATTGAAGTCAAAGAGGTGCTAAATGATAAAGAAGGACGTAACCTTTTACAGTGATTCCGTTAGGCTCGTTGGAGATATTTATATTCCGGATGAATACAATGCTGGAGAAAAGCGTAGCGCAATAATAATGTTACATGGTTTCTGGGGCACTAAAGACTCAACATTAGCTGATCAATTTGGTGAATATGGTAATAAACTGATAAAGGATGGTTATATTATATTTCGGTATGATCACCCTGGTTTTGGTAAAAGTGGGGGCGAAAAAGGGCAACTTGCACCAAAGAGACAAGTTAAAGGCATTAAAGATGCGATTACGTATCTACAACAACAGCCGGAGATAAATCCTGATAGGATAGGATTACTAGGTGCCAGTTTTGGCGGCGGAAACGCCGTTTATGCGGCGGCGGTTGACCCCAGGGTAAATTGTGTCGTCGCTATAGGCTCTGTAGCTGATGGTGAAGCATTCCTACGTTACGAAAGAAGAGGGTGGGAGTGGCAGCAGTTTCTAAAAAAGCTTGAAGAGGACAGAATTAGAAGAGTCTTAACAGGTAAGTCAGAACTGGTTGACCCGTACCAAGAGATGATGATACTAAGCCCTGATGAAGAAAATAGGCACGTAGCAGAGATTCGCTTTAAAGATGCTGGTGTAGATAAAATCTCCCTATATAGTGGTGAGTGTATCATGAACTTCAAGCCGATAGATATAGCCGATAAAATCAACAGTCCAGTTCTCATTATTCATGCTGAGAGGGACAGTTTAGTTCCTCCGGACAAAGCTCTGGAAATGTATTCTAGGGTAAAAGCAACTAAAAAGCTAGTGACGTTTGATTGTGGGCACTATGATATATTTATGCCCGGACCAAAACTTGAACTATGTATTGATATAACCAGAGAATGGTATTTAGCTAATATGCCACCACTAACATAGGATAAACCACAATTAAATAAAGATAAGGGGGACTAGCCATCTTATCCGGGAAGGGGCAAAGCTAATCCACGGCCATGCCAATATTCTAGAAAAACTAAACTTGATCACTGTAGTTCACCAGATAGAAATGAAAGAGGTCATACCGTCTTCAGACACCGAATCCTTGTTATTATAGCAGCCATCCACCACGCCCACCCATATTAATGAGGTCTACCGCAGTAACGGGCTGCCCGCATGAATCGTCAGCAGTACTCCAGTCCTGATGAAACTTAAATGTTTGGTAAAGCAGGTGGGACGATACACTATGTTCTTGCTCGAGAAGTAAGCCAAGGATACAAGGTAAAAGAAGACTAGGAACTATGAAGAAAAATTTGGTTATAGTTGAGTCACCAGCTAAGGCGAGAACGCTAGGTAAGATTTTAGGTAAGAACTATAACCTGAAATCCTCGCTAGGACATATAAGAGACTTACCCCGGAGCCGACTCGGGATAGATATTGAAAATGACTTTGCCCCCAAATATGTGGTTCCCCGGATGAAAAACAAAATTGTAACCGAACTTAAGCAGGCAGTCAAAACTGCCTCCGCCGTATATCTGGCCACCGACCCCGACCGTGAGGGTGAAGCCATCTCCTGGCATCTAGCTGAGGCGACCAACGCTAATAAGAAACCTTACCGCCGTGTTGTTTTTCATGAGATAACTAAAGAAGCCATCGAGCATGCCTTTAGCCACCCCCGCTCCATAGATATCCAATTAGTCAATGCCCAGCAGGCCCGACGTATATTGGATAGACTGGTTGGCTATAGGATTAGTCCGTTACTCTGGAATAAGGTGAGGAAAGGCCTATCCGCAGGCAGGGTTCAGTCGGTGGCACTAATGATTATCGTTGACCGCGAGCGGGAGATTGAGAAATTTATCCCGGTAGAATATTGGACTATTGAGATGGATCTAGCCAAAAAACAAGCCACTGATGTAATAGCTTTTCGGGCGATGTTGATCGGTTTCATCAACGGCAATAAACTTGATATTTACACTCAGAAACAGGCAATTGAGATTGGTAATGAGCTGAAACAAGCCAATTACAATATTAATAAAGTAAAGACTAAAAAGGTAGCTCGCCAGCCAGCACCACCATTCATAACCAGCACTCTACAACAAGAAGCTTGGCGCAAGCTCCGCTTTACGGCTAAACAAACAATGGCGGTGGCCCAACAGCTCTATGAGGGTCTTACCATAGGCGATGAGGGAAGCGTAGGACTTATCACCTATATGCGCACCGATTCTACCCGGGTAGCTCACCAGGCAGTAGTTGAAACCAGAGAATTTACCAGCAAGAAATATGGCGCGCAATTTATCCCACCCCATGCCCGTTCCTTCATCCGGAGTGCCAAATGGGCACAAGAAGCCCACGAAGCCATTCGCCCGACTAAGATTCGGCGGGAGCCTTCTCTGATCAAACCATATCTCACTGCCGCCCAGTTCAAGCTCTACCAGCTCATCTGGCAACGAATGGTAGCCAGCCAGATGTCAGCCGCTCTATTTGACGTCACCACTGTAGACATTAAAGCTAAGTGTTCTGATACGAAAGTTAATTACCTCCTAAGAACTTCCGTCTCTGTTCCGAAATTCCCTGGGTTTACCATTCTTTATACCGAAGGCAAAGACGAGGTAGAAGACGAAAACAAAAAATACCCCACACTTCCCCCGTTGGAAAAAGGCGATGAGCTTAAGCTCCTAGGGCTTTTCCCCGACCAGCATTTTACCCAACCACCACCCCGATTTACTGAGGCCTCGCTGGTTAAGATGCTGGAGCAATGGGGCATTGGGCGTCCCAGTACCTATGCCCCCACCACCTCTACAATTCAAGAGCGTGATTATGTGACCAAGACTAAGGGGATCTTTCAACCTACCGAGTTAGGCATCGTGGTTAATGACCTACTCCGCCAGCATTTTCCCGACATCATTAACATTGAATTCACCGCCCGCATGGAAAACGAATTAGACGAAATAGCCAATGCGAACCGCGATTGGGTGCATGTCATTCAAGATTTTTATACCCCCTTTGAGAAAGACCTGCGAAACGCCTCCCAGCTTATGGAAAAGGTAAAGCTAGCCGATGAACTAACCGAGGAAGTTTGCCCTCAATGTGATAAGCCAATAGTAATCAAAGCAGGGCGTTACGGGAAATTCCTAGCCTGCAGCGGTTATCCGGAATGTAAATACACCAAATCATTCCAGATTAAGATTGGGGTCAGCTGTCCTGAATG
>CAYFEZ010000143.1:0-3823 GCA_964342215.1 uncultured Dehalococcoidales bacterium
GGTCTCTTCAAAGTCCGGCAGTACTATCGAGTCAATCTCTCTCTTTCGGTATTTCAAAAATCTTGTAGAAAGGTGTGTGGGGACTGAAAAAGCCGGGTGTAACTTTGTTGCTATCACCGATTCGGGAACACCGCTGGCTAGACTGGCTGAGGAGGAAGGATTCCGTCGACTATTTCTAAATCCTTCTGATGTCGGTGGGCGTTATTCTGTACTGTCCTACTTTGGTTTAGTGCCTGCGGCACTAATTGGGGTTGATATTGTGGCGCTGCTTGACCGGGCGGATGATATGCGTGAGTTGTGTTTTTCAGATGTCCCGGCCCAGGAAAACTACGGTGCTTGGCTGGGGGCAGCTATCGGCACGCTGGTCAGTCAGGGGCGTGACAAGCTCACTATAATTACATCGCCGGCCATCAGCAGTTTCGGGTTTTGGATAGAGCAACTTCTTGCTGAGAGTACCGGTAAGGATGGTAAGGGTGTTATACCGGTTGTCGGTGAGCCTCTCGTGGAACCTACCTATTATGATGATGATCGGTTGTTTATCTGCTTGCGTCTTGAGGGTGACGATAACCATACCATAGACAAGGCAGTGGGGCAACTACAATCGTCAGGGCAACCGGTACTGATTCTGGAGATGCGAGATTCGTATGACCTGGGAGCAGAATTTTTCCGCTGGGAATTCGCTACCGCTGTAGTCGGGACGATACTGGGCATACATCCTTTTAACCAGCCCGATGTGCAGCAGGCAAAACAGGTAACGGAAAGTTTGTTGCGAGAATATACGACTTCTGCTCGTCTCCCTCAGGTTGGGGCTGTTGGGTCGCTGGCTGATCTGATGCTTGAGGCGGGAAATGGTAAGTACTTGGGTATAATGGCTTACCTTTGCCAGATACCTGAAGTAGACAGGGTGCTGGCGGACTTCCGTCGTAGAATAGTGGAACGGTATCACATCGCCACCACGCTTGGTTATGGGCCGCGCTTTCTCCATTCCACTAAGCAGCTGCACAATGGTGGGCCAAATACCGGACTGTTCCTTCAGCTCACTACTGACCATGAAAACGATATTCCTGTCCCGGGTATGCCGTACACTTTCGGTGTGGTAGCTGATGCCCAAGCTTTGGGGGACCTTCAGTCATTGCAATCGGCTGGGCGGCGTGTCATCAGAATTCACTGCAGTCGGTGTGACGGAACTACGATCTCAGCCTTGGTTAATAAATTAGTCTAATCGGAGTGTCACTGACAATAATATTTGAGAATATACTGAGGCATACGTGGAGTAGTCTGGAGCAGGTTGATGGGCGGCTCATGAGTTTATCGAATTCCCGGTGAGCACACCTGTCATCACACGGTCGTTTCAAGTGTGGTTCCGCTTACGTTAAGGTTAGCTATTTGGCGGTAAGTGACCGGCAAGTCCTGCGGAAACAGTTGGGGGGTTACCCGGTGATACCGGGCAAGCGGTAGTTACCGTTCTATTGCTTCCGTTGTCGTGAGCCTTCTTGAGCTAAGGTTAGGAGGTGGTTAAAGCTTTCTCCGGGATGAATCTGCATGAATATAGCGCTGCCCACATAGATGGCATCAGCCTCAGCTCGTGCCACCATAGTAATGTTGCTCTCTTTTATGCCACCATCTACTCCTATCTCTATATCCGGTTGAACGCTGTGGAGTTCTACTATCTTATCTAGAACTTCAGGTATAAACTGGTTACCGTAGAAGCCGGGGTGAACCGTCAGGACAAGAACACTGTCTACTTCACTGAGTAGGGGTTGGATTACGGGGACGGTGGTTTCCGGATTGATAGCTAGGCCTACTTCTAGGCCTAGCTTCCTAGCTTGAGAGATAACCTTTCGTGGTGAAGAAGTCGCCTCATGGTGAAAGACGATTTTTTGTGCGCCTGCTCGTCGGAGGTCTTCTAGGTAGTCCTCTGGGCATACTACCATAAGGTGTGCCTCCCAGCTAAACTTTATGGGGAGAGCAATCAGTTGTTTACAGGTGATGCTTCGCGAAGGCACGAAGTGGCCATCCATAATGTCAAATTGAACATAACTAGAAAAGCTTTCAGCCTGGTGTATCATGGTTTCCAAGACTTTGGGGTCTTCGGTTAGGACGGCAGGTACTAATCGGATGGTCTCAGTCATTTTACCTTGTAATTTTAGACACAGCTTCTTGGTGATGTCAAGGGGAACATAACGATCTATTAAAGAATCTATTGATGATGTAGTCTAGTGGTTTACGAAAAATGGCAACTGTAATATATGGCCAGGTGCTTGGATTTTACAGACAATTAACGGCAACAGCGGCTAACAGAGCATATCTGGTTAGGGTTTACACATCAACCTAAATCATTCAACGCTATCTTGGCTTCAAACATCCTCATTAATTAAAGGCTTTTATAAATAACTCTGTTTGGCCAGAGTCTTACCGCTCTGAGTGAGAAATACCTTGTCAATGATACTACTCAGTTTGTTCTTATCCTGAATGTTATATTCATCTCTCAAGTTTACTAGACAATCGGCATCATAGAGTATTTTATAGTTCAGGGTATTTATCTTTCCTGGACTGTGGTGGTGAGCAATTATTTCACAAATTTCTTTAATTTGATGTTGGGTAAAACCTAATTCTGTTAGAATGCGACGGGCGATTGGTGGCCCCTCCTTTTCTTGGTATTTGCCCGTTGTACAGCCATATTTCTTCCATGCTTGGTGAATCCCTATATCATGAAGTAACGATGCCCCAATTACAATGGAATAGTCACCTCCCTCCCCCTTCAATAACTTTTCGGCGCATTCAGTTACCCTATGGGCGTGGTTGATTCTCTTGGTGTCTTCATTGAAATAGGCTTCCATAGCCTCCGCCAACGCTGCTTTGATAGCATTCATGCCCTTCCTAACCTTACCACAGGTAATGAAACATCAAATCCAGCCGGCCGTGTTTGACTAAGTACAGGCCGGAGAATCGCATAACTTCCCGAATTTTCGTTCTGTAGGCTGGTGCGTAGCAGTGAGTTTCGCACTTCTTGCATATCGGTTTGGGGTCATATGGGCACAGCAGCAGTTTGGCTATGCCGTGGTCCAACAGTTTAAGGCAATCCGGACATAGCACAGGGTTTTTGTTGCCCAAGCTAGAGCGCAACCTTTCATCTCTGATAGGGAACGCTTCTTTAGTTTGTGTCGGGTGATTTTCCCGGCAAAAGATAAAGACGAAATTACCCAATACTTTTATGTCTTTGTTTTTCCGACGGTCTAATTTTTCGAATATATTGGGCATTGTTCCGTATGGGTGTTCTGGGAGAATAACAAATATTTAAGTGTCTTATCTCGTTGCGAATATATCCTTTATTATCCCTACTTAAAAACTTTATTATTTCTACCATCCAATCTAGGGGCCCATTTTGCCGTATTCCCAATCCATTGGGCTCCACACGCTGTTCCAGACTGATAGTGCAACAGTTTGTGGTTATGGTTATTTATGCTTTGCAATGCGCTACCCGATTTTAGCATACCCTACAGTACAACTACCTGTCGTGCCGCTCAAAGGGCATGAATGGCCGCAGACCTAGGTTAATGATTTTTCGATCTTCCTTTTTCCTGCTTCCCTATGTCGTTGCCCACTCCTCCGAGAGAATTTCCCCTTGAAGGCTTACGACGATAGATTTAATGGGGACTGTTCTTTTTGAGGACTGTACGGCTTGCTGGGCTATATTTAATAATCCCATACAACAGGGAACTTGCATAATCATGACTGTCAGTGTATTTATCTTGGCATCTTCTAGCCAAGCCCTAATCTTCTCTACATACACATCCTGACCTGCATCCAATTTAGGGCAAGC
>CAYFEZ010000144.1:0-3820 GCA_964342215.1 uncultured Dehalococcoidales bacterium
ACTCCGAAGTCTGCCATATCCTTTAGAGTATTAATTAAAACATCCTTATCTATTGCTGAGCCCTTGCTTTTCAAGTAATCCAATGCGCAGAAAACACAATTATGGTTGCACGAATTTATCAGTCCGATTTCAACATATATAGGTGCAACTATCTCTCCCTTAAGCCATCTTGAGACCTCACCCACATGATACATCAGCTTATGACCTTCAATCTGTATTTTTTGTTTCTTATCAGTCATTCAGAACCCACTTTTAATTAAGGAAATAATGTGCTTATTCCCTTACAAACGGCATAGGAATGTAATTTAAAAATTTATTGGATTATTGGAGGTTAGTGCTTATGCGAGGCCTTAGAGGGCTTCTCAACTTCGCATACTGCGTATGCTCAGGTCGTTTAGCACAATCTTTTGGAAATCTCTGAATTGGCAATTTACGCACAAGCACTGAACATAACATCAACTCAACTCACCAAAAGGTTTTAAAATGGCTAAACATTAGTTTTTTTAAAATGAAAGTATTGTTAGTCCAGCCGACAGATAAAACATCGAATTACAGCCCCAAAAGGCCTGTTTTATGGGCGGCTTATGTATCTTCCACATTGAAGAAAGAAGGCCATGATGTGAAGTTTTTTGACTGCAGGCTTAAAGAGTTTAATGATGATGAATTCAGGAATCTGTTAAAAAGCTATAATCCTGATTTTATCTGTTTTTCAATTGTTGCTTTGACCCATGACTGCACATTTAAATACATGAAATTTGTAAGGGATTTATCTGATGCAAAAATAATTGCCGGAGGCCCTGAAGTAACAACATTTCCTGAAGATTTTTTAAAATTGAAATTAATTGACTTTATTTTTATCGGAGCGGCAGATATAAGCTTTCCAAAATTTCTAAGACTAGCTGATAAAAAAGAAGAGCTACAGGGCATTTGGGGCTTTGGGTATAAAGAAAATGATGAAATCCATATCAACAAAAAGGCAGAAGAGTATAATATTGATGATGTTCCATTCCCGGACTGGGATATTTTTCCGCTAAGCTCGTATAAAAGAAACATATCAAGGATTGAGTTTCCAATCCAGAGTGCTAGAGGATGCCCGCATAATTGTATTTTTTGCTCTGTGCCGTCAATAGTCCCTTCTTACAGGATGCGTTCTGCAAAAAATGTGGCAGATGAGATGGAATTAATCCATAAAAAGTACGGCACTAAAAAATTCCAGTTCCAGGATGATAATTTTGCGATGTCAAAGCAAAGGACTTTGGAAATTTGCGATGAAATAATCAAAAGAGGATTAAAAATAAAGTGGAGTGTTGCCCAGGGATTTACTGCGCAATCAGGAAGCTATGAGGTTTTCAAAAAAATGAAAGATGCAGGATGCACAACTGTCGGGATAGGAGTAGAGTCTACTGATCCGGAAGTGTTAAAAAATGTCAGAAAGCCGGCAAATGTCCAGCAGCTTAAAGATGCCTTTATCAATGCAAAAAAAGCAGGAATAACAACCAAGGGCTTTTTTATTGTTGGGCTGCCAGGTTCAACATATGAAAAAGAAATGAGAAATATTGATTTTTTTAAGGAAGTCAAAATAGACATTCCAAGGTTTGGAAATGTGATGACTTACCCTAAGACAGAGCTCATGGAATGGGTTAAAAAAAATGCAAAGTCCCTGATAGACTTTGACAAAGCAAGGAATATAACCTCAGAGAATGTGGCTTCTTCAGTAGACACAGATATGCTGATCAAACCGGTTTTTGAAACCGATGATTTTTCCAGTAAGGACAGGATGAAGGCATTTAACAAATGCAATGAAGAAGCTGAAAAATGGGCTTTGAATAATTTGTTTGGGAAATTTGTAGGGCCTGTTGCATATAAATTTTCCAGAGTAAAAGCTATTAGGGATATAGGGGAAAGAATCCTTGATTTAATGGGGGGCATTTGATAATGATAAAAAGCTATTTTTCACATTTATACAACAATATAATATTGGACTGCAGGAAATACATGCCTACTTTGTTCGAGCATAATCCAAAAGCAAAACTGCTGGATTGCGGATGCTGGGATGGAACTAATACAATAAAATACGGCAATTTAATAGGAACCCAAGATTTATACGGGATTGAAATACACAGGAAAAGCCTGATAGAAGCCAAAAAAAAGGGCATAAAGGCAAAGCCCGGGAACTTAAACGAAAAACTGCCTTTCCAAGATAATACATTTGATGTTGTTGTAGCATATCATGTCATTGAGCATCTTGTCAATGTCAGGTCATTTGTTTCTGAAATTCACAGAGTACTAAAAAAAGGAGGCTATGTGGTTATAGGAACTCCTAACCTTGCAAGCTGGCATAATATCTTTGCTTTGCTGATAGGAATACAGCCGTTTTCAGGGCCTACAATCTATCCGAATTACAAGTCAAGTATATCCATGGTCAAGGATTTAAACCTAAAGAGAAACAAGGAAGTTTTTTCCGATTATAAATCAAAAAGCCTTGAGCATATCAAGATTATGACCACTAAAGCACTGGTTAATTTATTAAAAGGCAATAAATTCAAAATAGAAAACATAAGGGGATTTGGCTATTATCCTCTGCCGCATTTAATCTCAAAGTTTTTTTCAAAGTTAGACTCAAGCCACAGCCATTATATTATATTAAAAGCGAGGAAATAGTAAAAGTTAATTCTTCTTATATTTCCTTAATGCAACAGCCGCAATAACCAATACAATAAAAATTACTAAAATTGCAAGCCTGAATGAAATTACAAACCCAAGAATGAAGGCTAAAGATGGCAGTATTGTAATTCCAAGAATAACAGAAAAAACAAACTTTTCTCCGGGAGTAAGCTTGAAATTATCCAATAAGAGGTAAAAAGGCAGCGACATAAAAACAATCCCAATAAATACCCTTACTCCTGTTATTCCGAATAATGCAAACGAGAATATCGCGATTACTACCGCTATTATCGACAAAAATATTACAAGTTCTTTCGAATCATTGCTTAGTTTCAAGTTTATACACCCTTATATGGTTTTGATTATCATTATAAAGCAGAGTATGGTTTTTTAAAGTATTCTGCTCGAATTCCTGCATATCTTTGATTAAGTTGGCAAACTGCTCCTGATTTGAAAGAGGTATAAGCATGGAGTAATCCACCATTATGTAAAAATTTTCAAGATGATTCTTCCTATCTTCATCTGTCTCAAGCAGATAGTAGAACCTGGTTACATGCTGCGATACTGCACCCAACCACCTAATTTTTTTTGCAGTTGCTGAAAGTATATTTAGATCATGAACAATGCCTAAAACTGATATATTATACCCTTGCGGAACATTTTCAAGAATCCACTGGCCTGCCTGGTATTCAGCATCATTAAGCGTAGTAAAAAATCCTGACTGAGCGTATGGATTGTACACTTCCTTGTTCAGTGTTTTTGAAGCGGTTGCCATGTTTACAGAAAAAACAAAATAGACAAAAACTATAGCAATTGCAAATTTTAAATAATTCTTATAATTTTTAGGGAGCTTTATGAATGATGCAAGGTAAACTGCACCAATCGCAGTCAAGGGCGCAAACACATGCGCAGTTGCAGATAACGACCTGTGCAGGAAAGTTGATATTCCTATCAGGTCCCGGTGAAGGACTAAGTATAGGCTTATGAGCCATGCCAATAAAAATAAATCTCGCTTTTCCCTTCTTAACAATAAAAAGAATATTCCCAGAAGCAGGAATGGCAGCGTCCAGGAGCCATGCATCTCCTTAAATGAAAAGTAGAATGCAGGCACGCTTCCAACATAATCTTTCGGTTCTAAAGACCAGTGAAAGAGCCT
>CAYFEZ010000145.1:0-3792 GCA_964342215.1 uncultured Dehalococcoidales bacterium
GCGGTACTGGACTTGAACCAGTGACCTCTTGCGTGTGAAGCAAGCGCTCTAACCAATGAGCTAACCGCACAAATACCACCAATCCTGTTCTTTAATGGAAAGGGCACTGGTTTTGGCAAGAATATTGTGTCCCGCTAGCTTCTCCATTTTGTAAGTTTGTTCTGAGCATACGTATGATTATATCGTCGTGATATCACAACCGTCAATATATTTAGCATCCATGTGGTAATATAACTGTGGTGTTATAGGACATTAATCCACTGCTTCCTAACCGTTTTTCGTAGGAACTTAATTATTGGCACCGTATCCATTATTGACAGATAATGTGATAAGAGGGTACTCTGTATGTTGAAATGCCTGTAGGATCGTTAGCGAATTAGTCAAGAAAGGGGACATGAGAATGCAAATAGTACCGGGCATTTATCAACTAAAGGTACCCATTCCAGACAACCCACTGGGTTATCTAAACGCCTACCTGCTTGAAGGCAGGAATGGCTGGCTACTTGTAGATACCGGCTGGAACACACCAACTGCTTTTGCCTGCCTGGAGACGGGTTTGAAAGAGCTAGGCCTTACACTGGAAGACATTGCGACCATAATCGTTACCCATGTTCACCCTGACCATTTCGGCCTCGCCGGTAGAATTAAGCATGCATCCCCGAAGACGGAACTACTGACTCATCGGTGGGAGGCAGATTTAATTGAATCACGATATATTAAATTCTCTGAACTTCAGGATGAGATGGCAACCATGCTGCAACGACAGGGTGTTCCCCCGGTTGAGCTTTCAACACTCCCTTACGCTTCCATGCCAGCACTACGGTTCGTTACGGTGGCTAATCCAGATCGCGTTTTGTATGGAGGAGAGATTATTTCTACTGGTGTCTATGATTTAGAGGTCATCTGGACACCCGGGCATTCCCCGGGACACATATGCTTATACGAACCAAATAATAAAATACTGTTCTCTGGTGACCATATTCTACCTACAATAAGCCCCAACGTGGGTTATCATGTCCAGTCAGGTGATAACCCACTGGGCGACTATATATGTGCTTTACACAAGGTAGAAAATCTCCCGGTAACTAAGGTACTTCCGGCACATGAGCACATATTTACTGATCTACCAGGTCGGATTAGAGAGCTAATCAATCACCACGAAGCACGTAAGGCCGAAATACAAGAGGCTATTACAAGGGAAGCTCTTAATGTATATGATGTGTCAGCCCATATCACCTGGAATATTCCCGGGTTGACCTGGGAACAATTACCACCACTGCAGAAGCGATTTGCGGTTACGGAAACTATGGCACATCTTCAGTCCATGAGATGGGAAGGAAAAGTACGTAAGATAGTTGAAGAAAACTCGGTGTTGTATGCGGCGATGTGAAAAAGGAATTACAATTGGATAATAGATACTATAAGCCGGAAATTGAGACCATGCCGAGGGAAGAGTTTCTGGCGTTCCAATGGAAACAGCTACAAACACAAATAAGATATGCATATGAGAACAGCGGATTGTGTAAACGGCAATTCGGAGAGGCCAAGATAACCCCCGATGACATCAAAACCAGGGAGGATTTCACCAACAGGGTGCCATATACCACTAAACACGACCTGTTGACGGACCAGTGGGAAAATCCCCCCTACGGAACCCGTTTAGCGGTACGTAAAGATGAAATCTTCGCTACTTACCTTACGGGTGGTACTTCAGGGAAAGGACAGGAGGTGCATACGGCCACAAGGGAAGACATTGACTGTTGGGCTGATGCGATTGCGATGATGTACTACTGGGCAGGTTGGGAAAAGGGCGACAAAGCTATGAATTCATTACCTCTTGGTATAACTCAGGCTAGCCGTTTGCTGTATGAGGGAATGCAGAGGTTGGGTTGCGATGTATTCAATCTCGGCATGTACGATACAAAAACCAAGCTAGAGCACATGAAACGATTCGAGATATCATGCCTTGATGTCAGCCCGAGTTATATTGAATCCCTGGCTTATGAAGCGGAGAGATTTGGATTCGACCCAGCGCGGGATTTTTCGGTCAAGAAGATAATGATGGCCGGTCAGGCATACCCATTATCGTTTATCTCAAAAACAGAAGACAAATGGCAGGCTAAGATATGTGATAATTATGCGGCGACACAGGCCGCCATGGGATGTACGTGTCAAAACGGTCCTGTAATCGGAAATCGGCGTGGCTATTATCACCTATTCGAACATTTCGCCCTTCATGAAGTGATCGATCCGAAAACAGGGCTTCTTGTTAACCATGGTGAAGTCGGCGAGATGGTGGTAACCCCGCTACACCAAATGGCATCGCCCTTTCTACGCTTTAAATTGGGTGATAAAGTTAGATACTTTCCTTATGACGCTTGTGATTGTGGCCGGCCTTTTCCTCTTTTGGAAGCCGGGACAATTGCCCGATATGATGATATGCTAAAAATAAAAGGTGTCAATATTTGGCCACAAGCGATTGATGAAGTACTATTATCCACAAAGGATGAAACCGCTGAGTACAAAGGTAGGGTCTATCTGACCAAGGAGAAAAGGGAGGAAGTTGAAGTTTCCGTTGAATTCAAGGCTGGAGTCACTCAAGATAACAAACAACAGTTAATATCAAAAATATTCAAGGAATTACGCGATATAACAGGAATCAGATTCAGTGTCATGGAGGCTACTGAAGAATTACCCCGGTATATGATGAAAGCGACGTCTCTCCGGTGGACTGATGAACGGATCGACGGATTGGAAAAAAAGAGGATGGATTAAGACAGGTTTCCACATGAACTAAAGCAAAATACTTAATCCAATATAGCTGCTGTTGTATACACTAAATGACATCTGCGGCGCTGTTGACATTTTAAATATATAGTGGTAGAATTCACACTTCGTTTGGAGCAGTGATCTAGACAAATTTAAGGTGTAATTACGATTTTAAGATCGCAGGTCGAGCGTGTGATTAGATTTATTATGATCTAATATTTAGGGGGTGTTAATGTAAAGTAGGGTAGGGTAGTTCTGAAACTGTTTCATTATTTTTTAAGGAGGCTTAAAGATGAGCAAACTAAAATTATTTGGGCTTATATTATGCCTAAGTCTAGTGATCATTCTGGTTTTTACTAGCTGTGCGCCCAAAACTGCAGTGGGTGCAAAAGGCGCAACGGGTGCGGCCGGTGCAGCGGGTGCAGCGGGTGCAGCGGGTGAAGCTGGTGAAGCTGGTGCAAAAGGTGCAAAAGGTGCAGCCGGGGCAGCCGGTAAAGCGGCACGTACACCAGAAACAACCTGGCCAACGCCGGTTAACTGGGATTTTGCTGACTCGTTAACTGAATCCTATGAGGGCTGGTGGGGTACGACACTAAAGATGTCTGAGGAGTTGGGAAGACTGACCAATGGTAGGGTAACTGTAACGCCACACCTTGGCGGATCACTACTCGGCTGGCTTGACACGGCGCCGGGCATTTCTGATGGTCTAACGGACCTTGGATATCTGCAAGGATCTGTTTTCCCCGCCTGGTTCCCATCATTCAAAATGGGTGGTATGCTAGACCCTCAACTGTCACTAAAGCAGGATAATGTTGGATGGGGCTATATTAATGAAATTCTCCTGCAAGAACTCGTCAGGGATGAGATTGTAGCAAGGAATATCTATCCACTGTATTGCGTTGGTGGTGTGGACGAGTTGTTTTTTACCAGAACGCTGGTTGATGAACTGTCGGATTTCGATGGGATGAAGCTAAGGACGTACGGTGGTGAATGGCAATCCAGATTCTACGATTCTATGGGCGC
>CAYFEZ010000146.1:0-3773 GCA_964342215.1 uncultured Dehalococcoidales bacterium
TTCAATTCCTGATAGACAACGGCACTGATGCTGGAGGCCCGCATCCCCCCCAGATCGATGGGGATTCGGTCCGGCCTTTCAAAATTGATCGCCTTGCGGACGCGCTGCCGAGAAGTCAGGTCGCATTGTCCTTCTGGACGAGTGCATGCTCCGGATTGAGAGTCGGTTGTCGTCTGTAGCTCCCTTGCGGCGCCCCGAAACGATCGCCCGCAGGTTCTGAAGTCCTCTTGTCTCTTATGCGTTATAGGTGCTTGCCGTGGTGGACCCGCTGGTTCCGGTCCAATTGGTGTGGAAGAACTCGCCGCGCGGCTTGTCCAAACGCTCGTAGGTATGTGCCCCAAAGTAGTCTCGCTGGGCCTGCAGCAGGTTGGCCGGCAGACGCTCGTTGCGATAACCGTCGTAGTAAGCAAGGGCGATGCTGAAGGCCGGGATGGGCACGCCCATCTTCACGGCCTTGGTGATCGTGCGTCGCCAGGAGACTTGGGCCTTTCGTACTGCCGACTTGAAATACGGGTCAAGCAGAAGGTTCTCCGGTGGTTTCCGCTTGTCGAAGGCGTTCTTGATCTTGCTGAGAAACTGGCTACGGATAATGCAGCCGCCACGCCACATCAGCGCGATCCCGCCATAGTTCAGGTTCCAGCCGTACTCGGCGGCCGCGGCGCTCATCAACTGATATCCCTGGGCATAGGAGACGATCTTACTGGCGTACAGAGCTTGGCGGATGTCCTCTACGAATTTGTCCCGATCGCCCTTGAAAGCAACCTTGGGGCCGCGCAGTTTCGCCGCCGCAGCCACTCGCTGCTCCTTCAGGGCCGACAAACACCGCGCGAATACCGCTTCGCCGATCAGTGTGAGCGGCTGGCCCAGGTTCAGGGCCGTGATCACCGCCCACTTGCCGGTACCTTTCTGCCCGGCGGTGTCCAAAATCACATCCACCATCGCTTGCCCGGTTTCCTCATCGGTCTTGGTCAGGATGTCGCGGGTGATCTCGATGAGGTAACTGTTCAGTTCACCCTTGTTCCACTCGGCGAAAACCTCGTGCATTTCCCCCGGTGTCATTCCGACGCCCTTCATCAGCGAGTAGGCCTCGCAGATCAACTGCATATCACCGTACTCGATGCCGTTGTGGATCATCTTGACGAAGTGCCCCGCGCCGTTCTCGCCAACCCAATCGCAGCATGGCATGGCGTCTTCCACCTTGGCTGCAATGGCCTGGAATATCTCCTTCACGTGCGGCCAGGCGTCGGGCGAACCGCCGGGCATGATGCTCGGCCCATGGCGGGCGCCTTCTTCGCCGCCAGACACACCCGTGCCGATGTACAGCATGCCCTTGCCTTCGACATACTCTGTGCGGCGAATGGTGTCGTTGAAGTTACTGTTGCCGCCGTCGATGATGATGTCGCCAGCCTCAAGATGTGGCAGCATGGCGTCAATGAACTTGTCCACAGCCTCGCCGGCCTTAACCAATAGCATCACGCGCCGGGGACGCTTCAAGGCGGCGACAAATTCCTCGATGGAATGTGTGCCGATTATCTTGGTTCCAGCAGCCGGGCCGTTAACAAAATCATCCACCTTTGAGACGGTCCGATTGAATACCGCTACGGTGTAGCCGTGGTCGTCCATGTTCAGCACGAGGTTCTGACCCATCACGGCCAATCCGATCAGTCCGATATCTGCCTGTGGCATCTTGCGACTCCTAACAGGATTCCGAAGCGACTGTGAAACGAACACCGGTTTCGAGACGGTCCATCATAGGGGGGTTCGTGGAAATTTCAAGGTCGTCGGCGGACGAAAATTCTGCTTGACCCGCACACGACGCGACGCTACTATGCCAAACGGCATCAAGAGTGCGTGAGGGTACTGGCCCATGGATCGCACGGCAACCTGTTTGGGCTCAACAAGCCGAAATAAGGTGCCACAGCCAGCCTGCAAGGGACCGATGTGGCCCAACGGGCACAAGCCTGATTGGGTTATGCAGGGCCTCTCCTTGCGAGGGGCTTTTTTGCAGGACTGCATCGGAATGACGTAACACCTGCGGGGGCTGGGGAGTGTCTCAACGCTTCATGATAGCCAAACTATGCTGCGCCGGACACCTGAATATTCCGGACGTTTGCTGGTTCGTCGCGGCTAATTGCCTGCAAAGGAGAAACAATGAGCCAGGGAAACAGGTACAGATTGACTACCAAGGCCCTGCACGCCGGAATACATTCGCCTCAGTGTCGGAATCGAAGATATGGAAGACATGAAAGATGCTCTGAATCAGGTACTGTGGGCTTCGCAGGGAGGACGTGTCGGTGATTTTGGTCTATCCGCATGCAAGGTGTGTGAGATGAGTGACAATTTCTTTTACAGTAGTGATACCAGGTGCAGCGGTAGGCCGCTGAAGTATCTTCAGACCATAACGTTCGACCAACCACTAAAGTTGGAACGAGGCGGGCTGATCGAGAAGGTCACGGTGGTCTTTGAGACGTATGGCACGTTGGATCAGGACCGGGGCAACGCGGTGTTGATTTGCCACGCGCTGAGCGGGGATTCGCACGTAGCCGCACACGACGAACAGGACGACCCCGGCTGGTGGGACATGGTCGTTGGACCGGGCAAGACCGTCGATACCAACCGGTATTTCGTGATCTGTCCCAACCTGCTGGGCGGCTGCCGGGGTACGACCGGGCCCAACAGCATCAATCCGGCAACGAATCGACCCTATGGCCGGGATTTCCCCACAATTACTATTGGAGACATGGTCGAGACGCAACGTCGTCTGGTGGACCACCTTGGCATCAAGAAACTGCTGGCGGTTGTGGGCGGGTCAATGGGTGGCCACCAGGTGCTGCATTGGGCTGCTAAGTATGCCGCCCGCGTGCGGGGCGCGATCCCCATCGCCACGTCCACCCGTATGTCCAGCCAATCGCTGGCGTTTGACGTGGTGGGGCGAAATGCCATCCGCCGCGACCCGAACTTCCATGACGGGCAATACTACGACAAACCCGCCGGCCCGGAAGCCGGACTGGCCATCGCCAGAATGATCGGGCATATAACCTACTTGTCCAGGGAGGCCATGCGCGAGAAATTCGGCGCCACCCGCAACCAGCCGCACGATGTGCCTGTGGATTTTGAGAAGGAGTTCTCCGTAGGTTCGTACCTCGGCTACAAAGGCAGCGAGTTTGTGGAGCGGTTCGATGCCAATACGTATGTCACGCTGTCGATGGCTATGGACCTGTTCGACCTGGGCCAGACGGCTAGTGACTTAGTGCCGATGTTCCGAAATGCCCAATGCCGCTGGTTGGTGATCAGTTTCACCAGTGACTGGCTGTTTCGGCCTCGCGAGTCGCAGGAGATCGTTGAGGCCTTGGTCCACACCGACAAGCCGGTGAGTTACTGTAACATCCGTAGCGACTATGGTCACGACGCGTTCCTGATGACCAACGATCTGGACAGGTACGGAGAGTTGATCCGAGCGTTTTTGGCGAATCTCAGCGGGCGGGTACAGGCAGATGACGGCCAGCCCAATGGTGGGGGACAACATGATCCCTCCAGCATTTTCCACACGTCCCACCCGCACCGTCTGGACTACGACCGGATTGTCGAACTTATTGAGCCTGGCACAAGCGTGCTTGACCTGGGCTGCGGAAACGGCGAACTGCTAAGCCAACTGGCCGCGCGAGGACACCAGCGAATCGTAGGCGTGGAACTGGACGAACAGGCCGTTATCGCATGCGTGCGGCGCGGGCTGGATGTGGTGCAGGCTGATCTGAATGACGGGCTGAACGCCT
>CAYFEZ010000147.1:0-3767 GCA_964342215.1 uncultured Dehalococcoidales bacterium
CGATGAAGGGGCGAAGTTTGGCGGTTATGGCTGATGTGAGTTCATCATCTGATGTAGTTAAGATGATGGAAACAGCACAAGCTGCCTATGGTAAGGTTGATATTCTGGTAAATAATGCCGGGATTACCCGAGACCAATTGCTAATGCGGATGTCAGATGAGGATTGGGACAATGTATTAAGTATTAATTTAAAAAGCGTCTTCCTCTGTACCAAAGTCGTGTTGCGTCAAATGGTTAAACAGCGGTGGGGTAGAATTATCAGTCTTTCCAGTATTGTCGGTATGAAGGGCAACGCGGGTCAGGCTAACTACGCTTCAGCTAAAGCGGGTATTATTGGTTTTACTCGTTCCATTGCTAAGGAAGTTGCTTCCCGTGGTATCACGGTTAATGCTATTGCCCCCGGTTTTATTGATACTGATATGACACTGAGTCTAGAAGAAAATATGAGGCAGGAGCTTAAGCGACAAATTCCTATCGGTAACTTTGGTTCTCCCCGTGATGTGGCTGAGGCGGTCGCATTTCTGGCTTCCGAAGAGGCAAGGTATATCACGGGGCAGGTACTAAGTGTGGATGGGGGTATGGGTTGAGCTGGGCTATAAAATCTATTGATACTTACTTGTTCGGGTATAACGGTGGTGGGCAGAGGTGAAGAAGCATCTGGCAACCCTTGAGGATATTGTTGAGATTATAATATTAATACGTTGGTATTAGTAGTTGGTACGGATGTATCAGAAGTAATGATGGTGTTGCCAGATTGGTAATCGGGTGTAGGGCTTCAAGGCACCCATTTTTTTTGTAAACTACGGATAAGGCTTGTAATGCCGATAAGCTTTTTCGTCTAATTAAAGGGTGGACTAATAACTACGGTTTTCTCTTACCGTGCTATAATATTAGTCTAAGAAGGGAAAATTATATGGTTGGGGGACGGCGCAAAGCGAGGGCGCTTGCTGTGCAGGCATTATATGAGATTGATTCTGCGGAGCATGATATGGCGGAGGTGGTGGCTCGTCTGCCGGCTATGAGGGGACTGTCTGAGGATAATATTCTATTTGTTCATAAACTTGTTGGCGGCGTTATCCATAACAAGGTAGATATTGACCAAAATATCAGGAATTTTGCTACTGTTTGGCCAATAGAACAGATATCGTTAGTTGACCGAAACATACTGCGGCTTGCAATATTCGAAATTTTACATGATAATAAGGTGCCAGTTAAAGTAGCCATTGATGAAGCGGTTGAGTTAGCCAAGACATTTGGTAGTGATAGTTCTTCGAGGTTTGTTAACGGTGTTTTAGGTTCGGTTAGCGCCTTGGACCGTAAAATTTAAATCTTCGAAAAGGGGGTAGAAAGTGGCAACCATCTTTGAGCGTATAAAAAAGATAACTGTGGAGCAGTTGGGGGTGGAGGATGGGGAGGTGGTGCCCTCAGCTAGTTTCGTTGGTGATTTAGGTGCCGATTCTTTGGATTTGGTCGAGCTGGTAATGTCCTTAGAAGAGGAGTTTAGTAGTACTTCTCAGAAGATTGAAATTCCGGATGAGGATACAGAGAAGATTGTAACGGTTCAGAACGCCATTGATTATTTTGAAGCCCTCGGTATTGAGAATGCCTAGATATTGGAATAAAGGTATTGCCGTTTTAATTAATGACCTCCGTTTTAAAGATAGAGAAGTATTTCTCTGACGAAAATGTTCTGGCACTTGCAGGGAAGCAGCCATCGGCCTAACGGTTCTGTTGATAATAGGTTGCTTTTGCGCGGTGTTAGGCAGAGCTGCGGTAAGCAGTGCTGAAGTAGCTTATGTCTGGGATTAGTATTGGTCCGCGGTGGCTGGTGAACGGGTCCTCGGTATCGCCCAGATACTGGTTTGGTTTGGTAATGCCTGGAGGCCATCCGCCTCAACCCCCAGAATGCCAACGGCTACTACGGGAGGGGCCTTACCTACGCAGAACTTGGTCAGTACGAGCAGGCGATAGAGGGTTACGACGAGGCCATCAAACTAGACCCTCAGTACGCCATCGCCTACTACAACAGGGGCTTTGCCTACGACGAACTTGGTCGGTACGAACGTGCGATAGAGGACTACGACGAGGCCATCCGCCTCAACCCCCGGGACGCCGACGCCTACTACATGAGGGGCACGGCCTACAGAAAACTTGGTCAGCACGAGCAGGCGACAGAGGACTTTGCGAAGGCTGAGGCACTCGGGTACGTTCCCTAATGCGTTAATATCAGGCTAACTCAAGGAAGCCTGATATTAACGCATTAGGAACATGTTATCGGTAATCCACATGGGATACTGTATAGTACAAGCAGGAGCCGGGGGTATCGGGACACCAGACCTAGCGGAGTAGCAATCCGCTGTAGTTGGTTAAGTACCTTTAGTCGCTAACTACATTCATTTGCTAGGTTTCTCGGTTGGTTGAAGACCTGTGGTAGTCCTATGTAAGGTGCTATTTAGTTTCTCAACGACCTTTCGAAAATGAAATCCGTAGACGGCAAGACCCACGGATAAAGGAAAAGCCCGCGGATACTTAAGTAAGCTTGAGAAAAGAAGTCGCCAGAAATATAGCCTTTCTTTATCCTTGATTCCTAAAACCCACACCGTTTTAATAATTGCTGTAATATAATAAAGCTTAAATTGAAATACCACCCTTTTTGAGGGAGGTGGGGTGTACTCTTTCAGAAATATTTTGATTCTCTCATAATAGTGCTTAGGTGAATAGATGGTATTTAAGATATGCTTATAGCCATTAATGAGCGTTTCATAGTTCATTTTTGGTTTAAAATTAAGTGATAGGTCCACATTATCCCCGGTGAAATCAGTTAATAAACGGTTCTCTTGTTTTAGGCGTCGGAAAAGCCTGGTACCGGTGGGAGCGTTCAGTAAGCCGACCATAGCGGTAACAATACCACTCCGCTGAATGAAATTAATTTGACTTCTGAAAATGGACAGAGGGTCACTATCGAAACCGACAATAAATCCGCCCATTACCTCTAGGCCATGGTTTTGAATCTTTTTGACCGAGGCGACCAAATCACGATTTTTATTTGGTATCTTGTTACATTCAACTAAGCTCTCCTCATTGGGGCTTTCAATACCAACGAACACACGGTCGAATCCGGCCTTGACCATCAACCGCATTAACTCTTCATCATCGGCGAGATTTATAGATACCTCGGTAAAAAGGGCATATGGTTTCGGTTTCTTGTGCGCCCACTCAGCTATTGCCGGTAGTATTTCCGATTTTAATTTTACTTTATTGCCGATAAAATTATCATCAACAATGAATAAACCGCCCCACCATCCCTGATGACGCAACGCATTTAGTTCTGCTAGCATTTGGTCCTTACTCTTAGTTCGTGGCTTGTGGCCATTTAATAAAATAATATCGCAGAATTCACAGTCGAACGGACAACCGCGGGAATACTGGAGACTCATTGAGGAGTATTTTTTCATGTCGACGAGCGACCAGAGAGGGATAGGGGTCTGGTTTATGTCCGGTCGTTCATTGGAAATATAAAGATGTTGGGCACAACCATTGTTCAAATCCTTTAAGAAGAGAGGCAGAGTAACCTCAGCTTCACCTAGTACAAAGTGGTCTACCCCGTCAAATTCATTATATCCGGTACTGAAAAGAGGACCACCGGCAACAATTTTAGCTCTAAGTCTGTTGCATCGGGCAATAACCTCTTTCACGGAATCCTTTTGCACTACCATGGCACTGATAAATACATAATCAGCCCAAGCGATGTCCTCATCATGGAGAGA
>CAYFEZ010000148.1:0-3754 GCA_964342215.1 uncultured Dehalococcoidales bacterium
AAGGGAGTTGGACCACATGATGCTGGTTTTACTCCCGTTAATTAGAGAGAATACTAAAGATGTTGGAAAGTTGCTGGCTCAGTATAATGTGAAATACATAATTGTTTATCGCGATCCACTCACCTCTGAAGAAGATTGGCAAGAGTATTATGAAGGGCCTCCCCGGCTTCTGTTACAGGTACCTTATGGTTTTGCTCCTGCAGGTGCTCCTAGTGAATATATTAGACTCTTGGATAAACAGAATGACCTGAAGTTGATGGTGGATAAGCCAGAATACAGAATCTATAAGAATATGGACTTTACCATCCCGCATATCTCGGCTTATAATCGGTTATTTCTAATAGCACCCCCCGACGTCACCAATGGTATGCCGGCTGCATTGGAAGAGAGCTATGTCCTATCTAGAGAACTAAGTGTGATCCAAAATTCCGGTTTTGAAGCTGGATCCACCTATTGGTTTGAGGACGGGATTGATGGGATAGAGGGGGCTACAGCCTCCATTGATAATACGACTGCTTATATGGGCCAATCTAGTCTGAAACTAGGGCTAGAGCCCGGCGCTAACGATATTGGTGTACAGCAGTTAACAAAGATAAAAGGAAGCCAGCGATTCCGTATGACGGCAGGACTTAGAAGTGAAAATGCCTCGTCGGTGCAATTCAAGGCTTATTTTAGTGATTCTGCCGGCGATAGAATAAAACATGATGGTGCTGATGCGCTCCAGGTAAATTTAGGGATTAAACCCGGGGAAAATTGGGATTGGGTGCAATGGAATTTCAATGCCCCGCCGAACGCGGTAGAGATGGATATTCAGCTAAACATGATACATTGGATGAAGGTTAATGAAGACAAATCAGCGACAATTTGGCTCGATGAGATCAATGTGGAAGAATGGAGTTTTGTTAGCGGGCATGCATTTAGTAATGAGTCAATACCGATTAAGTTTCTGCATGGGCAGTCGATGGCTGTAGTCCCAGAACTGCTTTCAAAGATCCCAGATCTTGATCCCAGTAAGCATCTTCTGGTATTTGGAGACTTCTTCTCTTCTGAAGAAACCGGGGAAGAATACAGGAAGATGGCGGATACGGTGATATTTTTTGGGGATTATGATAGGTCTGGAGTAGCCGATAAATGGATTGAGGAGCCAGAGTCACTCCTTTTTTTCCACGATGTGGAGTCAGCCATCCATTTTATTCCAGCAGAAGAGAGTAAGGAATTAGTAGAGATAGCCGATGATAATCAGGCAGAGTTCTGGCAGGGAGGCGTGGGACAACGGGGGTCTGTCGGAGCTCCCATGTTTTCTAATGTAGGGTTTTACGACTCAAGAAATGAAAGTAAAACGGCAGAGGGGTTTAAGGGAGCCGATAGTCTCAAAATCAGCGTCGGTAGCGGCGATGGTCTCAGGTGGCACTTTGGCCATACGTATGCCATCCCCCAGGATTGGTCAGGGAAAGACTTTATCAGTCTATACTGGTACGGGGGCAATAGTGGCGCCAGCCTGCGCTTTATTGCTGCCACTGAAGTCTCCGCTGAAAGTGTGGATTACTTTTACGCGCGTTTCAGTGATGATTTCACCGGGTGGAAGCAGATAGTTTTACCGTTTACTGAATTCCAAGTCAATGGTAAACCGAGCTGGGGTAATATCACCTTTCTTGAATTTCAAACGGATTCGCATAATTTAGAGGGCACATGGTATCTTGATCGTATGGTCGTTGATGTTAATCCAACATTCCCTGTGGTAACGGGGATAAGCGATGTTTCCGCGGGAACGTCGGGCGGACTGGATAATGTCTTGGTAGTTGACGAAAGGGGAAAACTAGTTAAGCAGTTTTTTGCCCCGAGAGCCAACTATTTTAGGGTTATGATACGGGCTGCAGTTGAGGGGGAAATATTACTGAAGATTAATGACGAACCGCTAAATGTTACCGATTTAGATGAAGGGGAGGGTAGTTTTAAGTGGTATGAATCTGGTCCTGTCTATCTGGAAACCGGAGACCACACGCTATCCATCGACGTCAATGATAACGAAACTATTTGGGACCAGATCTTGATACTTTCAACGGACTATGAAGAAACCACCTTTAAGGATATCTTTTATACTGACCCGATTGATATTAGCTGGATTGAAGAAAAGCCGTCAGAGTATTCGGTTCAGGTGAATTCTAATGGACCGACTCTCATTGTATTGGGGGAAGCCTTCCACGAAGAATGGAAGGCTTCTACGGCCGATGGCGAAAACCTTAAACATATGCCAGCACTTCCCCTCGACTGGGCAAATGGCTTTTACCTGCTTCAAGGCGGGGAGAAACAAGTAAAGATACTATTTGGATTGCAGGAAACAAAGGATATAGCCGTAACAACGTGGATTGTGACATGGATTTGCCTGATAGTCGGCATAATTGGGAGTTGGATAGTATACTACCGGCGTAGGTTTAAGCGATGAATGTGCTATTAGTTAATAATTGTCCCGCATACGAAGGCATAGGAAGGTATACCTCATGGCTTTATTCCGCTTTGCAGGAATTGGATAGCGGAATAGACGTGTTATCATGGGAAAGTAAGGTTATTGAGAAAATTTACCGTAGGGCGAGGAATAACTATTGGTTATCGGAATTGCATGTGTCTTTGAGAGTGGTAAGCCAGCTTTATTTCTTATTGAAAATCCCCCGGAAGTATGCCCTCTATCACATCGCCAGTCCCTCTTTGGGCATTGCTGCTATGAGACTTAAGCCTTTTGTAATTACGTTTCATGACCTTATACCCTTTACTTCTGCTCGGGGTCCTGCGGACCTTTTGCTCAGGAGAAGCATGGCACAATTAACGAAAGCACAACGAGTAATATGTGTCTCCAATTATGTTAAAGATGAGTTGATGCGTTTTTTTGATATCGACCCTAGTATCATAAGGGTTATTTATAACGGTGTGGACCATGATTTACTTAGGCCCAGAGACAAAGCAACCTCTAGGAAGATATTAGGCTTGGGTGAGGATGAGGTGTTGGTGCTACATGTCGGGACCGAGGAGGAGCCGAAAAAGAATATCCCCACACTAATTAAGGCCTTCTATAAGTTTCAGAAAGAAGTCCCCAATGCCATCTTGATGAGGGTAGGCGAGAAAACCGAGGCAGCACAGCGGTTAATCCACTCGCTTGGACTAGGGGATAAAGTGCGGTACTTTTTTGCCCCCTCCGGGGAAGTAGCCCATTTTTATAACGCATCAGATTTATTTGTATTCCCATCCTCTTGGGATGGTTTCGGACTACCCCCTTTGGAGGCTATGGCTTCAGGATGTCCGGTAATAGCCAGTAATAGGACGTCTATTCCTGAGGTTGTTGGTGATGCCGGTATTTTAGTAGATGAGTTTGATGTGGATGGTTTTGCCGACGGGATGCTTAAGGTCTACAAAGATGAACAACTTAAAGCCAAACTCACTGCAGAAGGATTTAAGCAGAGCAAGCTGTTTAGCTGGGAGAGGTGTGCCCGGGAGACCTTGGAGGTTTATGAGGAAGTTTTAAAAAAAGAGGTTTAGATTGAGTCCTTTGCAGAATAAAAAAGGTGTATCCGGTTTCTTTGATGAAGACTTCTATGCCAAGCAGTATTTACCCGTGGCGGCAGATGCGTATTATGAAAAGCTTTACAACTCTGTGGAATATCTTAACTGGAGCGGATTAGTTCTCGACGCTGGATGTGGTAGGGGTGGTTTTATACGAGCAATGAAAAGGCATGGGATAAGTTCTATTGTCGGTACAGATATA
>CAYFEZ010000149.1:0-3752 GCA_964342215.1 uncultured Dehalococcoidales bacterium
TTAAAATTCAATATTCTCCGCATCCTACGCCGCCTTGGGGTGAGAGTGACTACCGTCCCATGTACCATGCCCGCCGATAAAATCCTCAAGCTTGCACCAGACGGCATCCTCCTTTCTCCCGGTCCCGGTAATCCGGAACTGCTAGACTACGTGGTGGATACAGTTAAACAACTAGTCGGCAGGAAGCCGATTATGGGTATCTGCCTAGGTAGCCAGCTTATCGCCCGAGCCTATGGCGCAAGGAATTTTAAGCTGAAGTTTGGCCACCGCGGTGGCAACCACCCGGTCCGGGATCTGGACACCGGCAGAATCCACATCACTGCCCAGAACCACGGCTATACCGTTGACCCAAACACTCTTAAAGACGGGCTGGAAGTTACCCATATCAACCTGAACGACGGTACGGTAGAGGGTTTACGCCACCGAGAACTACCCATCTTTGCCATCCAATACCACTCCGAAGCCTCCCCCGGCCCGTGGGACAACACCTACCTTTTTGAGCAGTTTCTGGAGATGGTAAGGGATTTTAATGGGATAAATGGGGTGAGATAGAAATGCAAGTGGAGAGGAGGGAGAAATAATGAAATTAATGCAGCCATCTCTTTTAAACGGATTAAAAATATATTATGAAGAACATGTTAAATCTAAAGAACTTGATGGTAATGGTCTCGCACTGTCAACTGAGGAATACGAAATACACAAAAATTTTAGAGAGAAGCTTTTATGGGAATCTCAAATATTACAAGATAAAAATATAGAGCTTACAAATTACCATTCTACTAAATTTAAGGGAGAAACTTACGATATTTGGGTTGAATCATTTGACAATAATTTCTTTTTAGCTTTAAAGTGGCCATATATTAACCATTGTATAGATTCGACAAAAATCCCAATAGGTAAACTAGAATCAATCGAATTGGCTAAAACTAGAAACCATTCCAGTTTCAGTACACCACAAAAAACCGCAGGTTATTTATTTGATAAAGGGCGACTCCAGCCAAGGATAATCAAATGAGTAAATCACTTTTCCATTTGGAGCACCGCGATGGAGCCACCCTTACAGCATTTAAGGCCGAAAGGATTTTACCAAAAGAAAAGCGGGCAAATCACTTGATGGCAAAAACCTAATGGAACAAGCATCTGATAAAGACACCCCAATAGTCAAGCTAAATAAACCAACGATTCGGGTAGAAGGAAATGAGCAAGAAGGATTCATATTTTTACTTGGAGGAGCTACGGTTAGGATAATAAATCACAAAGCACATGATGATATCCATCTGATTGGCCCCTATAGAGATCTTAAGTTTTAGCCTCCACCAGTCTATTAATTGAGAAGAACAACTGAAAGAAAGTTAGAGCCAAAGGAGTAAAGTTTGAAACCATCTAAGGTCTTAATTATTGGCTCGGGACCTATTGTTATCGGGCAAGCGGCGGAGTTTGACTACGCCGGTACCCAAGCATGCAAGGCAATGCGGGAGGAGAGAGTAACCTCAGTATTGGTCAACTCCAACCCAGCCACTATCATGACCGATGAGGGTATCGCCGATATTGTCTATGTTGAGCCGCTCACCGTAGAGATGGTCACTCGCATTATTGAACGGGAGCACCCCGACGGACTACTGCCCACCTTGGGAGGTCAGACCGGACTTAACCTAGCGGTAGACCTGGCTGATGCCGGTGTGCTGGATAAATACCAAGTAAAATCGCTAGGGACACCCATACAGACGATAAGAAACGCCGAAGACCGAGAGTTATTCAAGCAAATGCTGATTGACATCGGAGAACCAGTACCAGAAAGCGCTACCGTCAACACACTGGATCAAGCCGGAGAGGTGGCCAAAAAGCTCGGTCTGCCGTTGATAATTCGCCCTGCTTTTACCATGGGGGGGACTGGGGGCGGCTTCGCCACTACTTGGCAGGAACTGGAGAAAGTAGTAACCAAGGGGTTGGCCGCCAGCCCCATTCACCAGGTACTGGTTGAAGAATCTGTAGCCGGCTGGAAAGAGGTGGAGTATGAGGTCATGCGGGACCGAGCAGATAACTGCATCACCGTCTGCAATATGGAAAATATTGACCCGATGGGGGTGCACACCGGAGATAGCATTGTGGTCGCTCCCAGCCAGACCCTGACCAATAAAGAATACCAGATGCTGCGGACAGCCAGCCTTAAGATTATCCGTACCCTCGGTGTTGAAGGCGGTTGCAATGTCCAGTTTGCCCTAGACCCCAACAGCAGCCGCTACTACGTAATTGAGGTTAACCCGCGGGTTAGTCGTAGTTCGGCTTTAGCCAGTAAGGCTACCGGCTATCCCATTGCCCGGGTGGCGGCTAAAATAGCGGTGGGTAAACGGCTTGATGAAATCCATAATGCCGTAACCGGGGAAACCATGGCTGCCTTCGAGCCGGTTCTTGATTACCTAGTAGTCAAGATTCCGCGCTGGCCGTTTGATAAGTTCGACTCCGGCGACCGTATTATCGGGACGCAAATGAAAGCCACCGGAGAGGTGATGGCTATCGACAGATGTTTTGAAGCCGCTTTACAAAAGGCAATACGTTCCTTAGAGTTTGGCAAACGGTCGTTACTATGGGAAGATCCCAAATGGGAAAAAGGAACCAACATTAATTCTTATCCCCTAGAACCGAACGACCTGAGATTATGGGCAATTATGGCTGCCCTAAGAAGAAAAATAAGTGCCGAAGACATAGTCGAGCACACAAAGATTGACCGGTGGTTTATCGATAAACTGCAGAAAATCATAAACATGGAAAAAGAACTACTATCCCAACCACTAGCACCCGAACTTATGCGGTCAGCGAAGCGTCTCGGCTTTTCTGATGAGCAGATTGGAACATTGGCCGACCGGCTCCCCGAACAGGTACGACAGCAGCGCCACGACTGGAACATTCGCCCGGTGTATAAGATGGTAGATACCTGTGCTGCCGAATTTAACGCCAATACTCCCTACTTCTACAGCACCTATGAAGAGGAGAACGAAGCTGAGGCAACCAAAGAAAACAAGGCAGTGGTCATCGGCAGTGGCCCAATCCGTATTGGTCAGGGCATTGAGTTTGACTATTGTAGCGTTCATTCTGCTTGGGCATTACAGGAATCTGGCTATAAAAGCATAATGGTAAACTCCAATCCGGAAACAGTGTCTACCGATTTTGACACCAGTAACCGCCTCTACTTTGAAGCCTTAGATGAGGAAAGCCTACGTGACATACTTGAAAATGAAAGCGAACCGGAAGCTGCCGGCAATACCCCTACGCAGTCTATTGTTCAATTTGGTGGCCAGACCGCTATAAATCTGGCTGAGCCTCTATTTCGTAATGGGATGCCTATCCTTGGCTCCAGTAGCGATGCAATTGACTTAGCGGAGGACAGGGGGCGTTTTGAGAGCTTCCTCAACGAACTGGGCATCCCCCAACCACCGGGAGCCGGGGTAACCTCCATAGACGAAGCCCTCAACGTGGCCAAACTCATCGGCTACCCGGTACTGATCCGCCCCAGTTATGTACTCGGTGGTAGGGCTATGGAAATAGTGCATGATGCTGACGAACTGATCCGTTATATCAACCTAGCGATAGAACTAGATACCAGGCATCCTGTGCTGATTGATAAATACCTTGAGGGCAAAGAGGTAGAAGTTGATGCCATAAGTGACGGAGACCGTGTTCTCATTCCGGGGATAATGGAACATATAGAGCGAGCCGGAGTCCATAGCGGCGACTCAATGGCAGTTTATCCCGGG
>CAYFEZ010000150.1:0-3748 GCA_964342215.1 uncultured Dehalococcoidales bacterium
TACTGTTGCTTAACGAATTTCCTGATACTGAAGCCGACAAGACAGCTAATAGAAAAACCCTGCCCATCACTATGGGAAAGACAGGGGCAGGTGTAGTCTATTCCGTACTGACGGCGTTGGTTTATTTGTGGATAATTGGTTGGGTTGTAGCTGGACTGATGCCAATCTTCTGCTTAATTGCCTTACTAACCATTCCTCTGGCGATAAAGGCAATTCGGGGTGCCCTGAAGCCTCAGGAGATGGATCAGCTAATGTCGACTATGGCTACTAATGTTATGGTTGTTCTTTTAACTCAGTTATTTTTGGGCATCGGCTATGTTCTGGCGACTGTCTTCTAGTTGTTGGTCGCGCAATTGAATGAACGCCAGATTCTTCACTGACGCTCGGAATGACAGTCAAGTTGTCACCATGAGCAAAGCGGAGGTCTCGCCTTCTACATGCAAGGACTTCTGTAACTAAGTACTGGTTTTTAGAGGAGATGAATTGACTATGACGTCAAGGCGTAACGAGCCCCTTTACCACATGTTTACTGCGGTTCCACTTCGTTACGACCTGGTCAACCGTGTTGTCACTTGGGGTTTGGATAAGTGGTGGCGACGGCAGGCGGCTAGGGAGTGTTTAGCTTCGCAACCGGGTAGAGCTCTTGATCTTTGCTGTGGCACTGGTGACTTGTTGCTTAATTTGGCTCAACTGACTGATAACCGTGTGGAATTGGTGGGGCTTGATTATAGCCAACCCATGCTTGAGGTAGCCAATAGAAAGGCGGAATCATTAGCCAGAGAGAGAAAAATTCTATTCATCCACGGTGATGCTGCCTGCCTGCCTTTTCCTGATGGGCATTTTAGTTGTGTCGGTATCTCTTTCGCTTTCCGTAATTTGACCTACAAGAATCCACTGGCGCAACCTCATCTGTCTGAAGTGTTGCGGGTATTGAGAGACGGCGGCCGATACGTCATTGTGGAAACAAGCCAGCCGAAATCAAAGCTGATACGAAAACTCTATCACTTTTATCTGCGCCAGTTTGTCTCCATGATGGGATACTGGCTCTCTGGTAATAAGGGAGCTTATCAGTATCTGGCTGAGTCGGCGACTCGATTCTATACTTCCGAAGAAGTTAAAGAAATGCTGGTCCGGGTTGGCTTCCACCAGGTATCTTTTCGCCCCCTCTTTCTGGGAATTGTCGGTATTCATATTGCCATTAAGTAATAACTCGCTGGATTCCAACCACGAGCTAAAGAAAGGAGTGAGCCTAGATGCCCCAAACTGATTTAGTCTTACTGCACGCACCGAGTGTGTATGATTTCCGCCAGAAAACGATTCTTTACGGACCGGTTAGTGACTTAGTTCCATCGTCTTTCGTATTTGAAATGTATCCTATTGGCTTTACCAGCATTGCTGAATATCTGGAACGTGCTGGGCACCGGGTGCGCATTGTTAATCTAGCCGTGCGTATGCTAAAGGATAGAAAATTCGATGCCGAAGTCATGATAAGGCGCTTGAAAGCGCCCGTCTTTGGCATTGATTTACACTGGATGGTGCATGCTCATGGTTCTATTGAGGTAGCAAAACTGGTGAAAAGATGGCATCCTGAGGCAAAGGTAATAATAGGTGGGCTTTCCGCTTCATACTACTATCAGGAATTGATGCAATATCCCGAAATAGATTATGTAATGAGAGGTGACTCTACGGAGGAACCCCTGCGTCAGTTGATGGATTGCGTAAAAGGCGGATTAGAGCCAGAGGCAGTGCCTAATCTCGTGTGGCGAGACGGAAGAGGTAAGGTACGTCAAAACCCCGTCTCCAACATTCTCCCTGACCTTAACGATATCATGGTTAGCCATTATGCCAATGTGGCGCGCTCAGTGATTAGATACCGTGACTTGGCCAGTTATGTTCCATTCAGCAACTGGATAAATTATCCGATTACCGCAGTGTTTACCTGTCGGGGCTGCACCGAGAATTGTGTCATCTGCGGTGGTTCGTCATCCACCTTTCGGCATTTTTACCATCGGGACAAGGCGGCATTCCGATCCCCAGAATTAGTGGCTCAAGATGTAAAAGAGATTTCTCGATTCAGCCGCGGCCCTATTTTCATCCTTGGTGACTTGCGTCAACCGGGGGATCACTACGCGACGGAGGTTTTGCAACGGATACAGGATGATGGAGCGAAAAACCAGTTCATCTTTGAGTTATTCACGCCGGCGCCAACCAAATTACTGCGGCAAATGGGTCAGTCATGTCCCACTTTCTGTCTAGAAATTTCTCCTGAATCTCATGACCCTAAGGTGAGACAAGCTTCCGGACGGCATTATGCTACTGAAGACCTAGAACGGATGCTGGGTGATGCCCTAGACGCCGGCTGTGGACGGCTGGACGTGTTCTTCATGATTGGTGTGCCGCAACAAACTGTTAGCTCGGTAATGGAAACCGTTGACTACTGTGAATCCCTGTTCCAGAAGTTCCGGGGGGATAAGCGGCTGTCTCTATTTATTGCTCCCGTTTCACCTTTCCTTGACCCGGGTAGTCCCGGATTTGAGCAACCGGAGCGCCACGGCTACCGTATCTTGTTCCGGACACTGGAGGAACACCGCCAGGCTTTACTGTCGCCAAGCTGGAAGTATTCCCTAAATTATGAGACAGAGTGGATGTCACGCCAGCAAATTGTGGACACTGCTTATGAGGCAATACTTCGTCTCAACCGCCTGAAGGCAAAATACGGTATTATCCCATCAGCAATGGTTGAAGCTGGGGAACGGCGCCTCAAAACAGCTTGGGAAATGGCACAGCGCCTCGATGACATATTGGCTAATGGTAATCTTGAGGAGGAGCTCCCGCATTTGAAACCGAGAATAGACGAGATAAACATGCTTCCCGTAAGCGAGAGAAAACAATTAGAACTACCGGTTGGACTCATTAAGCTAAAGCCATGGCGCTTCCTATGGTCAATGATGACCAACCGATAATTATTCTACTACCACGCCTGTGCCATAGGCAAGCATCTCAGCCTCACCCGATATTATCATTGAAGTGGTAAATCTCATACTGCCCCCTCATGCACCTCCCCAGACTATCGTTTATACTTCCATACCGTACCCTTAACAGTATCTTCAATGGCTATATTTAGCTCTACTAGTCTACTACGAATTTTATCAGCGTATTCCCACTGCTCCTTATCCCGCAGAGCGCTTCGTGTTGAAGTGATAAGTTCCATTAAAGACTCTACTTCACCAGGCATCTTATTTATGGATATTTCATTCAAACCAACTAATTTACGCCATTGATTGATTGAAACCAGTAACTTGCGTAGTGGCTCAACATCAGGGAGCGGCTTTTGCGGCGGTTTGAGGGTCAAGCCCAGCACATTAGCCAGCTCTACCAGCAATCGTTGAGCTGAGGCAACACCAGAACCTGATTCGCCTGCTCGGTTAATATCTCGGGCTAAATCGAACAGGATCGCCATCGCCCGAGCGGTATTAAAGTCGTCATCCATAGCCTCTATGAATTTTTGCCTAAAGGGGTCAGTATTAAAAATATAATTATACCCTAATCCGGCATCATCTAATTCGATATGACCGGCGTTCTGCAACCTTTCAATGCCTCTCTCCGCCGCTTCCAGCGCCTCCTCAGAATAGGTAAGTGAACTGCGGTAGTGAGAGCTGAGAACGAAAATACGAAGCGCATCAGCACTGTACTTTTCCAATGCCTCCCTTATCGTTCTCAGGTTACCCAGAGACTTGCTCATCTTATC
>CAYFEZ010000151.1:0-3724 GCA_964342215.1 uncultured Dehalococcoidales bacterium
CGGGTAGCTGGGATTAAAGCCCCCAGGTTCAGGATGCCGATCTGGTTGGCTTTAGGAGCCGCTTATATTGATGCATTCGTCTCAGGGGGTATATTAAGAAGACACCCCGGAATTCCGGTGGTTGGGGTCAAAGCAGCCCGCTATTTCAGACACTTTGATTGTTCCAAAGCTATTCGGGAACTGGGCATGCCTCAAACACCAGTGGAGGAATCTCTGGAGAAAGCGGTGAGGTGGTTCAGGGAAAATGGGTATGTGGCGTAATCGTACCCGTAATTTTTTATAAAGGAGAGCAGATTGTCTCGAGACATCGTTCAGAATGAAAGTCAGGCCGTGGCCGGAGTCTCTTCTCCGGAGATAGACCGGAGCGCTGTGGAGACGGCCATAAAAAAAACTCAGGACTATCTGCTTGGAATCCAGAGTCAAGAAGGGTATTGGGTGGGCGAACTGGAAGCAGATGCCTCCGTGGCTGCGGGCTATATACCGCTGATGCATTTCTTGACTGGTAAGGTTGACCCGGAACGACAGCAGAAGGTGGTTAATTATGCGAAAAGTAAACAGCGGGTTGACGGTTCCTGGAGCACCTATTTTGATGGTATGGGTAACTTGAGTGTTACTATTTGTGTTTACTTTGCCTTAAAGCTGGCGGGGGTTTCATCGGAAGAACCTTTTATGCAGCGGGCGCGGGAGTTTGCGCTGGCTTGCGGAGGTGTAGCTAATGCTAGTGTACTAACTAAGATATGGCTGGCTATATTTGGACAGTTCGACTGGCGGGGAACGCCATTTATACCTCCGGAGATAATTCTTCTCCCCAACTGGTTTTACCTTAACATCTATGAGTTTGCTAGTTGGTCACGAGCCACTATCGTGGCTCTCACAGTGGTTTTAGCCAAGAAGCCGGTATGTCATGTACCTAAATTTGCTCATGTTTCCGAACTATGGGTGGAACCTGATGGTAAGCGGGATTACTCCATCGGTAAGGTGGAGAAGGTCTTTAGCTGGAGAAGCTTTTTCTTCGGGCTAGACCGACTTTTTAAAGTTTGGGAAAGATTACCATTTAAACCTGGTCGCGGGCTTGCATTACGGAGGGTTGAGAGGTGGATAGTGGAGCACCAGGAGACCGATGGTAGCTGGGGAGGGATTTTACTGCCCTGGGTATATTCTCTGGTGGCTCTTAAAATCTTAGGCCACCCTGTGGAGTATCCGTCTATAGCTGAAGGGATAAAAGGTTTGGAAGGCTTCATTATGGAAGATAGCGCCACCCTTCGGTTACAGCCAGCTACTTCTCCGGTTTGGGATACTGCTTGGGCTATGATTGCTCTAAGTGAATCCGGTTTGTCGGCTGAGCACTTGGCTCTGGTCAAGGCGGGTCGCTGGTTGCTTAAAGAAGAGATTTTAGTTGGCGGTGACTGGCAGATTAAGAATCCTAAAACCGAGCCGGGGTGCTGGGCTTTTGAGTTTGAAAATGACTTTTACCCTGATATTGATGATACTGCTGTCGTCCCCCGAGCTTTACTTAGGGTGCAACTCCCGGAGTCGGACGAAGAGGGCAAAGCTAAGGCGATTAACCGAGGCCTTCGCTGGATAGTAAGTATGCGGAGTAACAACGGGGGTTGGGCGGCTTTCGGCCGGAACAGCAACAGGAAAATCCTAGCCCATATTCCTTTTGCTGACTTTATGACACCACTTGACCCGACTAGTCCTGATGTTACGGCTCATGTAATTGAACTATTAGGAGAACTCGATGCGCAACCCACTTCACTCCAGGATGCCTTGGTTTATCTCAGAAGAGAACAAGAAACTGACGGTAGTTGGTACGGTCGTTGGGGTGTCAACTATATTTATGGCACTGGTCTAGTTCTGGCTGGACTGCAAACCGCCGGAGAAGACATGAGGCAAAACTATGTTCGTCAAGCTGTATCTTGGGTCGAATCTCACCAGAATCAAGATGGTGGTTGGGGTGAGACCTGCTCTAGCTATGAAGACCCACTCCGCCGTGGTATCGGCTTAAGCACCGCTTCTCAGACGTCCTGGGCACTTTTAGGGTTGATTGCCGCTGGTGAACATACCAGTCCAGCGGTCCAGAGGGGTATCAGCTACTTGATGAAAACTCAACAGCCAGACGGGTCATGGTTGGAAGATGCTTATACAGGTACTGGATTTCCCAGAGCGTTTTATCTGAGATATGACTTGTATCGTATCTATTTTCCGTTGATGGTTCTGGGAAAATACAAAACATTGTTGGAAGTGGTGTAAAGTGAAGGCGAAGTCGGGAATGAAGCCTAAGCCACTGGTAGGCACAAGAATGGACTGGAAATATTGCGAGGAAATTTTGCCTAAGGTATCACGGACATTCACCTTAAATATAGCTCAATTGAGAGGAGACATCTATAAGGCCGTTTTACTCGGCTATTTATTCTTCCGAATTGCCGATACCTTTGAGGACAATACCTTTCAGAACGAGATTGAGAAGATAGGGGCTCTGCGCGACTATTCGGAGATATTCCGTGGGACTAAAAGTCTAGATGAAAGATTGAAGCAGTATGGATCGTTAAAATTCAGGTGGGTAGAGGAGTCATCGGATAAGAACCTCATAGAAAATGGGGATAGAGTTATAAGGTGTTATTTTGATCTGCCAAATATTTATCGAGAAATCGTCGATCCCTATATTTTACGTACATCTGAAGGTATGGTGAGGTTTCAAAAAAGAAAACTAGAAAGTAACGCAAAAGTGTTTCAGCTTCACGATGTGAAGGACTTAGAAGACTATTGTTACTGCGTAGCTGGTATCGTCGGCGAGATGCTGACCCAGATTTTTTGTCAGCGGGGATCTATCTCGGCTGTAAAATCAGAGCTAGATAAATATCAGGTTCAGTTTGGCTTAGCTTTACAAGTTACCAACATTGCCAAAGATTATAGGAAAGATGTCAAAAGGGGTTGGTGTTATGTACCAGCTTCAATAACGGAGAAGCATGGCATTACACTTGATAAAGTGGTGACCTTGTCTATTAGTCAGAAGAAGAGACTACTAAGTGAGTTAAGGCCGGTAATACTGGGCTATTTTAATTCGACCCTGAAATATATAAAGGCTATTCCAGAAACTGAAGAAGCCATCCGGATGTTTTGCGTGATACCATTTGTCCTTGCCTATAATACATTGTTTAATATTACCCGAATGAGGGGCAATAAATTATCAAGAGACCAGGTTGCCGCCATATTAGTCAAATGTAGTTCTTGTGCCAAGTCAAATGACTTATTAGAGAAAGACTATTTGGAGATTTACTATAAGTTACTTTAGCCCTTCCTTATTAAAGCTAGAATCTCGAGTAAAGGTGTAGATAGAATAAGTGAGCAATAGACTAAGATTAGGGTGTCTGTAGCATTGGGGGATGTAATCAAGGCACTCATCCTGGCCCCATTTCATCTTCAGGCTTTGGAAAGACTCCGGAGCCGGGTGCAGCTGACCTATGACAATTGGATGGATACTAGGCGGTTGCTATCCCCGGAGGAAATGACTGAGCGCATCGAAAGTAACGGTCTCCAGATCGTGATAATTGAGGCTGATTTTATTTTTGAGGAGGTTTTCCATAATACGAAACAACTTCGCTTTATCGGGATTTGCCGTAGCGCGGTGAACAATGTCGATATAGACGTTGCCACGAAGAATGGAGTGTTGGTGGTTAATACACCAGCCAGAAATGCCATTTCGGTAGCCGAGCTTACTGTA
>CAYFEZ010000152.1:0-3699 GCA_964342215.1 uncultured Dehalococcoidales bacterium
TTCATCACCATTAAATTATTCACCCACGAGGTGCCTTTATGGTAAACTAGCCCATATTGCCTTGGCTTCGTAAGGTATCTTTCGGATCGCATTGCGCCCACTTCCAACCGCTTTAACAGTAAGGTGCTCTGCCTGCATCATACCACCGTCAACTTCTGACGACCTTTAAGCCGCCTTGCTTTTAAGACAGCTCGCCCCCCGCGAGTGCTCATTCTCGCTCGGAAACCATGCTCGCGCTTCCTTGGAATCCTCTTTGGTTGGTAAGTTCTTTTCGGCACGCTAACTCCTTAACGGGTTGAAGTAATTATACTTCGGTCGTTCGTTAAGTGTCAATCTGACCAGAAGAAGAAGCTAAAGAAGATACCGCCTCTTCCCGTAACTAATTTCCTATTATATAGGGGGTACAGACTTAGTAAGAATGAAAAAAGGGCATACTTCCTTAATTAAATTACCTTTTACTCGATAAGAGCAATGGGATAAATGGGGGCCGGGTTTAATTCACCAGACTAATCAGATATGATGCCAATGCTCCCTGATTTTTGGATATGAATTGGTGCACATGGTAGCATGGCTAAGTGTCGTGCCCGCTTTATCGCCACCGCTAAGATACGCTGGTGCTTAGCGCAAGTACCGGTTCTACGACGAGGCTCAATTTTGGCCCTACCAGATATATAGCGACTTAGTTTAGAAGAATCTTTATAGTCTATTACTTCAACCTTATTCCGACAAAAGTAACAAACTTTACGTTTAGGTATATATCTTGTTCTTCTTTCCCCTTTGCCTCTCTGTTTATTAAACTTTTCTCTAACCACTCGTTATAAGTTTCCTATCCTAAGCAAATTTTGTGGAGACTAATTTTCTCCTAAAATGGAATGTCCTCCGGTTCTAATTCACCAACTTCGGTTTCTCCGGCTTTCTCCTCAGGGAGAGGAGTTACCTCTCGTTTTTCAAGAGACGATACTCGAGCAGCTATTACTTCAGTGCGATAGTGCTTTTGCCCATCTTGGCTTTCCCAGGTCCGTGTCTGTAGTCTACCCTCAACATAGACGAGCCGACCTTTAGCTAAAATCTGATTACACTGCTCGGCCAGCTTATTCCAAGCGACTACGGAAAACCACTCTGTTTCTTCTTTGCGCTCACCATCAGCAGTAGTATACGCCCGATTAGCGGCAACACGAAAAGAGGCTACCGGGTGGCCATTCGGGGTAAACCGCATCTCTGGATCACTCCCTACATTACCAATAATCATCACTTTATTCAAGCTCGCCATTGACTTAAAACTCCTTTCATCCCCCCCCTAATTCTGCGTGTGATTGGCATTCTCCTTATTCAACTAGCCAATTTTATCAGTAGGTACCGCAGAATGTCCTCAGAGATTTGCAGGTTTGCTTCAAGTTCTTTACTTAGTGTGGGTTTTAGTTTGAACCGACTTAACACATAACTCCCCTCATTAAAATGGTTTATCGGATAAGCTAGTTTTCTTTTACCCCACTGCTCCACTTCAGCCATAATGCCACCGGTTTCCGTAACAAACTGACTTAACTTACCCATTATAGCGTCAAAATATTCCCCGGTAACTTCGGGACTGACAACTAATACCAGTTCGTAGTCACGTAACCACGAATCTTCTATCTGAGTTGCTTCCTTCGTGGGCTTCTTGGCTGTTTTTTTAGTTACCATTTATTCCCCTAGAAAAATTCATTAGTCAGTATTATACCACATTATTTATCCACGTGACTAGGCTCCTTAAAGATGCCCACTTAATTGAGACCGCTGAAGGTGATCCAGCCAAGCACTCCCTGCTCTGTTAAACAGAATTATAGCACTCAGGCAGTTGGTATAGCAATTCAGTCATGCTATTAGATGCAATGGGAACCGTTCTGATATGGCGGAAACACTGGCAAATGAGCTATCCCTCACCTAACAGCCTAAAGCTTTGAGTAAGGTGTAAACACACATCGAACATTATACTACATTTTGTTTGATAGATGTGAATAAATGTAAAAAGGGGCGATGGCACAAGGGCTAAGGAAGCACTCATTCTCTACCAGATTCAGAAGGCCTCCACCCCTAGGGGTAGTAGATCACCCTACGAAATTTGAAATAGGACATCACAATATATATACTGAGTCGACTGGCCCGCCGAGTTAATAAGAGAAAAAAATGGCACAACCGCGAAATCTTCAAAGACGCTGGACTATATTAATAGGTGCATCACTGATGGGTTTTGCTATGTATGTGCCTATGCTCTCCATACCACCGATAATCCATATTATTGCGGAAGAGCTATTCCTGAGTAATGCTCAAGTAGGGCTTATCTTTGCTGCCCCGCTCATCACTCTTGCTATACTTGCTATACCTAGTGGTACCCTCTCTGACAAAATTGGTATTAAAAGGGCAGCAGGTTTTGGTATTATTGTAATAATAGTGGGGAGCCTCCTCAGGGGCACTGCCACAAACTTTATAACGCTCCTCGCGTTCACTGTTGTTTACGGAGCCGGATGGGGCTTGGTATATCCTAATCTACCTAAGCTTGTGGGCGTTTGGTTCCCATCTGAAAGAATCGGTACGGCTACAGGAATTTACACAACCGTGATCTGTATAGGTTGTGCCCTTGCGTTAGGCATTACTCTTCCAATGGTTTACCCAATAACTAATACTATTCAAGGTGTCTTTTATATCTGGACTATCCCAGCCATAGTGGCTGCAATTCTATGGTGGATTAAGGTTGATGAGTCTCCTCGTAGAAGTACAGAAGCCAAACGAACAGGTAATAGTAGAAGCTCTTCTTATAAAATATGGACAAATATAAACCTCTGGCTGTTAGCCAGCTTGTTTTTTGTTTCTAATTATGCCATGTACACGTGGACAGGTTGGGCACCACAAGTAATGGTAACGAAAGGAGCATCGCCTGAGTTGGCAGCACTTATGACCTCTGCCATATTTTGGGCCTGTATTCCAACTATGTTTATCGTGCCATGGGTATCAGACAAGATCGGTTTGAGGAAGCCGTTCGTCTGGGCTTCTTTTATCTTATTATTTATAGCTTCGTTGAGTGTAATATATGTTCCTCTATCACTGGGTTGGCCTATTATAGTTGGTGCTGGACTAGGCTTGGGAGTATCATTCGTAATGATACTTACTCTTCTCCCAGAAATGGTATCGGTAGAAGCTGTTGGTAGGGCGAGTGGGATGGTAATTTCTATCGGATATATAGGAGGCCTTGTGGGGCCCTGGCTAGCAGGGTACATTTTAGATATCACTAAAGCCCTTGATTTACATCTCATTATTCTTAGCGGGCTTTCTATAATTGGCATCGGTCTAACTTTCAGAATTCCCGACACTGGCCACAAATATAGGATAAATAAATGACAACCACCCTATAGATGAGCCCCTCTTATGATTAACCATCGGGTAATTAAATTACCTCGGCTAATAGCTTGTTACTCACCAAGTGTTTTAGTGGTTGGTAACTTTATCTGTTGACCCACTACCAATAATTCGTGTCTATCTTAGTATAAAGGATAAACTAGTCCCTATTTTTTAGGTGGAACCTTAGCTAGAACTCTCTGGACTATATCATAATTAACCTTCTTGCTAAAGGCAGATTGAAGTTGTTTTGTAACTGGTCCTGGAATCTCCCCGGGTAATGCTCTCCCATTGAATTCGGAAACTGGAATCGCAAAGAAACTGGTAGCA
>CAYFEZ010000153.1:0-3688 GCA_964342215.1 uncultured Dehalococcoidales bacterium
CGTGTGCCTTTTTAACCAGGTCAACCATGGACTGATACCGACGCATTTGGTCAGGGGCATAGCCACCAGGCACAATAATTGCATCAAAGTCCTCAGCCTTCTCCTTGTCGGCATTGGTATCTACTTTCACGATGGCCCTTCCTCTTTTACCGTTATAGCTTTCCTGAGAACCACTTCCGACAATAAATACCTTAGTTCCAGCATCCTTCATTGCCTTTAATGGTTCAATAAGTTCAGCATCCTCAAAGCCCTGTTCAGCCAAAATAGCAATCAGCTTACCCTCAAGCATATCCGCACTCCCCTTTTTATCACACCTGTATGATTGGTAACTATTATACGGCAGGAAAAATATAAAAATCATAAAATGGAGCGGAAAATAGTTGAATAACCATGACATTTTGGGGGATATACCCTGATTTGCTAAATAACAACCTTTAATACAACTGTTTCTAAATGTTTTTAAGCGGATGGTTGGTCAATGATATAGCCGGTCTTAGGAATGGTGCGAATTAACTTCGGAGTATTGAAATTCTTTTCCAGCTTATTTCTCAATCGGCTGATCCATGTTCTGAGGAGCTGAGCATCATCAAGATATTCCGGACCCCATATCATAGTAAGTAGTTCCCTATATGTTACAAGGCGCCCTGCGTTGCGGGCGAGCTCGCTGAGTAAAAGCCACTCGATTCGGGTTAGATACTGCTCTTCACCTTTAACTCTGATTGTGTGTCTTCGAAAATCTATGACGATTTCTCCCAAGCACAATGGTTCCATGGTTTTGCGTCTCGCAGCCGGTTCCATGCGGCGCCTAACCGCTTCAATTCTGGCTACCAGTTCATCCGGATTGAAAGGCTTTGGTAGGTAGTCATCAGCACCTAGCTTAAGCCCTTTAATTCTGTCCGTATCAGTTCCTCTGGCAGTAAGAATGATAACGGGAACAGCAGAAAAGCTACGCAACTCTTTAAGTGTTTCAAAGCCATCCATCTTGGGCATTAAGAGATCCAGCACAATCAGGTCGGGTTCCTGAGCCCTACTCTGTTCCACAGCTTCGACACCGTTAGCTGCCGTTAATACATTATATCCCGAAGCATTCAACTTAGACCTGAGAAAATTTAAAATACGCTCGTCATCATCAACAATTAGAATGCAGAATTGCAACAAAACAATTCCTCCATAGTTGTCATCTAGATCAGAATAATAGCTCTAAAATCTGAAACTGTCAACGTCGTCTTTGCTTAGCCAAGTGTTACTTGACTGTCTTATTGGTTTAGCTTAAAATATGCACCTATAATTACGCAACCAAGTGGTCAAATACGTATGGTTAGAGCGAAAAATCTAGTAAACACATCCATTACAGATGGAGAACTGTCAGGGAAACAAGGTAACCAGCTCTCTTGTTCCGCTATAAATGAAAAAGCTACTTTGCAAGATGAAAGAGAGTTACTGATAGGTATTCTGGAGACGTTAAGCCAGAGCCAATGTATGGATGTGTACCTTCGACAACTGGTACAGCATTTAAGAACCTATTCGGGTTGCTGTTGTGTGGGCATCCGCCTCTTGGACGATGAGGGGAATATTCCTTACATCTCTTATATCGGTTTCAGTGAGAAGTTTTACGAAAATGAAAGCCCTTTATGCATAAAATCAGACAATTGCATGTGCATTAATGTAATAAAGGATGATACCAAACCTGATCTTTCCTTTTATACGGATGGTGGCTCCTTCATGAGTAACGGCACAACCAAACTGCTAACCTCAGTACCGGACGAGGTTATTGGAAAAAATCGGGGCGTTTGTAATCAATACGGCTATGAAACAGTGGTCCTGATACCGATGAAGCTTAAAGACCGAATCCTTGGGTTAATTCACCTGGCTGATGAAGAAGAAAATAGGATTCCTGTTGAAAAAGTCCGGTTCTTGGAGCGGGTGGGAGCCTATATCGGTGAAGCCTTATATACCTTTATCGCTGAGTTGGCCCTTCAAGAAAACGAAAGGCGCTACCGAGATCTCTATGAAGAAGCGCCCAGCGCCTATTTCTCGGTTGGAGTGGATGGGCTTATTATACAGGCCAACCGCAGTACCGCGGAACTTCTAGGTTATAGCGTGGATGAATTGGTGGGGAAATCATTACTCTACCTGTATACTAATACGCCATCTGGCAAAGCAAAAGCGCAGAGGTTATTTCAAAGGTTTCTCGGCGGCGAGGAGATCTGTGGCGAGGAGTTGGAGATGCGCCGAGCCGACGGCAGCAAGGTGTGGATTAGTCTGACGGTACGGCCAATCCATAATAAGGAAGGACGTGTTATAGCCAGCCGGTCGGCGGTAGTGGATATTACTGAACGTAAGAAGCTTGACCAATTAAAAGATGAATTTATTGGCCTAGTATCTCACGAACTGCGCACCCCTTTAACGGTAATTATGGGATCACTAAACACTGTTTTAAGCGAGGGAGAACGCCTTTCTCACAGTGAGACACAACAACTTCTGCAGGATGCATCCCTCGAGACCGAATCCTTATCTCATCTCTTGGGAAATCTTCTTGAGCTTTCCCGTGTTCAGGCTGAAAAGTTAGTTCTTTATACTGAACCAGTCAGTGTCCCAAACATTATTCAGGACACTGTCAACAAAATAAATCGGCAATCTTCGGCACATCAGATTCTGATAGACCTCCCCAAAGGACTCCATCCCGTAGACGCAGACCCATTAAGGTTGGAGCGCATACTGTATAACCTCCTTGAAAATGCCGTGAAGTATTCGGCACCCGAAAGTCAAATAAGTGTCTTCGCTAAAAGGAAGAAGGAATATTTAGCTATAGGAATAAGTAACCTGGGTAACGGTATTTCTCTACCCGATCAAGCCAAATTATTTGAACCATTCCAGAGGCTGGAAGACTCAAGACCTAGTGGAGCTAAAGGCTCCGGACTGGGGTTATTAGTATGTAGGAGACTAGTGGAGGCTCATGGAGGTAAAATATGGGTCCAGTCCAAGCAAGGTTCCGGTTCCACCTTCTTTTTTACGCTACCATTCAGCCGTAAAGGTAACTAGTGTAATATCCCCAATACTGTATTGGCTTTGGTGGGGAGAGTTTAATGCCCGTTTACCAAATGCTAATATCGCTATGCGTTGAATGTTAGCGACGGTTTATAGATATTAATTTATAGCTCGCCACTTGTTTAGCAGAATACCCAATATACAGGAAACAATCGCGATAACGTTAAGTAATATGACTTGTCCCGGGAATCCCACCGTCGGCAAAATAGTAAAAAGTAACCCAGCAATTCCCGCAATAATGAATAATCCTCTGTCAAGAACATTAATTTTTGCCAAAGCGTAGTTATTAAACAAAAAAGACATCGAAATAATCAACACTATAACATTGATAAATTGCATGACGATATCCAGTGAAGAAAGACCCTCAAACTGCAGTATCAGCGCCGGATTATATACGAAAAGAAACGGAAGAAAGAAAACAATAAAAGCCGCCTTCAAAGCTTCCCTCGCGGTACCCCAGTAATTGCCCCCTGCTAATCTACTGGCGATGAGAAGACCTGCCCCAATGGGCGGGGTCAGATGGGAAAATACGGAGAAAACAAGGATGAACAGATGAGCCGCAATCGGGGTAACCCCTAGTTGCACTATCGGCCAGGCCAGAACTGTAGCCGTTATCATGTAGGCGGCCAAACTGGGCACA
>CAYFEZ010000154.1:0-3655 GCA_964342215.1 uncultured Dehalococcoidales bacterium
TTCTTTCTCTACCGCACCGACGACAAAACCCACTAAATCGTAATCCTTCCCGGTATATAGTCCCGGCATCTCGGCCGTTTCACCCCCAATAAGGGCACAACTGACCTCAGAGCAAGCTTGAGCTAGTCCCCGAGCAATAGTCTCCACCTGCTCTGGCACCAATTTACCCATAGCAATGTAATCAAGAAAGAAAAGCGGTTTGGCACCGCAGGTAAGGATGTCATTAACACAATGGTTAACTAGGTCTATCCCAATAGTATCGTTCTTGGCTAGAGCGGAAGCAATCTTCAGTTTGGTGCCCACGCCATCAACACTGGATACCAGAATTGGCCGCTTTAACCCATTAAGTTCAAAGAGACCGCCAAAGGACCCGACACCGCTCAATACCTCCGGGCAAATGGTTGAGTGGGCATGCTTCGCAATTAGTTCTTTGGCCTTAGCTGCAATATTAATATGAACGCCGGCCTTGGCATAGGTTTCCTTGATGCGTTGCCTCCTTATTATCTGTACCCTTTTCGTCTAACTGTCACCCGAGGGGCCACAGCAAGCCGCTTATCGTTATTAAGTTTCTTTATACCATCAAGATAGCTAAGGAAGAAACCAAGTATAGCCGCCAGTATCGTGAAACAACCCGCCATCAGATTTTTATGTCTGAGTAGTTGGTTAGTATTTATTAATGGTGAGATTAATCATAGCATCTGGGCTACTGATTTACAAACTTTACAAACTCTATTGAAGTGATGGGTATTATATATCCTAGGCTTAATACCGATTAAGTTAGCGATTCCAAGAAAAAAGGTGAAAAATGGCGGAACGTTTTGACTAGTATGGGCGGTGTTGAATATCGCCTGACTGTCTCTAGGTATTTCTTCCATTCCATGTTGCGGTCGCTTCTGTCAGCGACTCACGCTAAAGGGCAAAAATCCTTCTCCTCTGATGAGTGTCTGGCCTCCGGAAACTAGCTAGCTGGGTGCTTGGCCTTGTATTCACAGAGCTCAATGGTGATACCAAACGTATCCTTGGGATGGAACAGGGCGATTTTTATTTCTTTATAGGTGAAGCTCGATATTAGCCTAAGTCCCTTAGCTTGCATCTCGGTAACTGCCTCTTCGAGATTTGGAACCTTGAATGACACCATATTAACTCCTTCTCCCCAACGGTCTAGGTTCTTCGCCATTGCTCCTGGATTCTTGCTCCGCTCTGGCGCTAAAGGTTCATAGAGGTTAATACCTCCAGGTTCCATGGATTCTCTTATATCTGCGTCGGGCGTGTCATGAGGGTTCTCGAATTCCATCTCGAACAGATCACTAAATAATTTAACCGCTTTGTCCAGATCTCTCACCAGAATGCCAAGGTGGTCTATCGAAGACAGACATTTCTCTACTTTCATTTTTATTTACCTCCTCTGGCTATTAACAACCATGGTGGTGATTGTAGCACGAAGTAACGGATTTTGGAAAGTGCCAAAACCTAAGGAGGTTGTGGGATGGGAAGAATAAGATAACCCAGAGGGTGGGGAATTAACTTTCGAACAAGGAGTTGGGAAGTCGGAAAGACGACTTTTGGGAGGGTCGCTTACCATTGTTTTATGCTGAAGTAGTTTAACATTCGGTAGGTGTAGTCTCTAGCGCCAGCTTGTCCATTTCAAGTTGGACAGGTATGGGATAGTCACCGGTGAAGCAGGCCAGACAGAAAGTATCCCGGGGTAAGGCTACCGCTTTAATCAATCCGCCAATACTTAGGTAGCCCAATGAATCAGCATCGATGAAATCCTTGATTTCAGGTATCGTTTTTTGAGCGGCGATTAACTCCCAGCGGGTAGCCATATCCACACCAAAGAAGCAAGGATAGCGGATAGGCGGAGCGCAGATGCGCACATGTACCTCTTTGGCACCAGCCCTTTTCAGAAGCTTCATTACTTGAGGGGTAGTAGTACCCCGGACAATACTATCATCGATCACTACCAGTCGCTTGCCATCCAGTACCTGAGGCAAGGGATTAAACTTTAGTTTTACGCCAAGGTCTCTGATTCGCTGGTCAGGTTCAATAAAGGTGCGCCCGATATAACGGTTCTTAAGTAGTCCTTCTCCCAGAGGTATTTTTGACCGGTGGGAATAACCAATGCCAGCCACAGTAGCTGAATCAGGTACACCCATAACTAAATCAGCCGCCACCGGGTGCTCATCGGCAAGTTCTTCTCCCATAGCCTGCCGTGCTGGGTAGAGCAGCTGGCCATTAATAATACTATCCGGACGGGCGAAATAGATATACTCAAAGATGCACACCGCTCTTCTCCCTACCGTTTCTTGGTAGCTGTCAACGCCATTTTCAGTGATAGAAACAATCTCGCCTGGTTCAATCTCCCTAGTAAAATTGGCACCAATATGGTCGAGGGCACAACTCTCTGAAGCTATAACCCAGCCACCATTTAGAGTTCCTAGGCACAAAGGACGGACACCAAATGGGTCACGAACTCCAAATAACTTGTGGTTAGTCATAATCACCATAGAATATGCCCCCTGAAGCCGGTGCATGGCATATCTTATCTTGTCTACCCAGTCTTTCTCTGGGGAGGAGAGGATGAGGTGGGCGATGACCTCGGTATCTGTAGAACTTTGAAAGGTGTGGCCCTGGTCACAAAGTTCTTCGTACAGGTGCTGTGCATTAACAATATTCCCATTGTGGGAGATGGCCATAGCATTTGATTTCTCGCCCACTAAAATAGGTTGCACATTACATACTCGGTTGGAACCGGTGGTTGAGTAGCGGTTGTGGCCGACGGCAGCATGGCCGGTGAGTCGACTTAGTGAATCTTCACTGAATACTTGGGATACTAGGCCCATTTCGGCGTAGACTTGGAGCCTTTTACCATCAGTAGTGGCGATCCCAGCGCTTTCCTGACCGCGGTGCTGGAGAGCAAATAAAGCGAAAAAGGTGAGTCGAGCTACATCTTCATTAGGGGCATAAACACCAAAAACACCACAACTCTCGTGCAAGTTTGTCTGCCTCTTAATTCGCTCTAGCTAACTTTGTTTTTTGATTATATAGTATTCTTTACTGGTAAGTCAATTTATAGTAACTTGCCTAATCATCGCTTTAATAGAACGAAAAATTCCTTGTTTCCGGAAGCACCTAGGATAGGTGACGTTATCAATCCTCCTAGTCGGAAGTCATGCTCTATCATCCAGGCGATAAATCGCCCCAGAACCAAGGCATGTACGACGGGCTCTCTAATCACTCCTCCCTTACCCACTTCTCTCCTCTTGGCTTCAAATTGTGGCTTGATGAGCACCACTATATAACCACTATCATCGAGTAGATTAGCTAACGACGGTATTATCTTCTCTACCGAGATAAAGGACAAATCAACGGTAGCCAAATCTACTTTCTCCGGTAAAGGGAATGGGTAACGGGCATTCACTCTTTCCATAACCACCACTCGTGGGTCTTGCCTCAAGCGGTAGTCTAGTTGCCCGTAGCCGACGTCGATGGCATAAACTCGGTTTGCTCCACGCTGGAGCAGACAATCGGTAAAACCGCCGGTTGAGGCGCCAATATCAGTTATTGTCTTAGCGGAGACATCAAGCTGGAACTGGTCAAGAGCATAGTTGAGTTTAATGCCACCACGGCTAACAAAAGGGGGTCGTTCAAGTAT
>CAYFEZ010000155.1:0-3638 GCA_964342215.1 uncultured Dehalococcoidales bacterium
TTTATTGGACAAAGAAAAATTATTCAAAACAGGTGGCTTTGATAAACATTCCAAGCATCAGAATACTAAAGAAAGAAAAACTGCGGTTGACAGAAACACGACTACTCGCGAAACTTTAAGTTATGCTACTCAAGAAGGAACCGTAAGATAATATTGCTGTGCTGAAGATATCGGTCAAAAAAACATATCAATACTTAAACGTCTTTAAAGAAGCATAAACAGTTAACATCAACGTATATAAAACTAAAAAATAAATATGGGTTTTTAAGTTATGAAAGAAAATGTAAATATTTTATTTTTGGGATTAGGATCAATTGGTCAAAGACATCTAAGAAATTTAAAAAAATTATTGTCTAATAAGGTAAATTTTTATGCACATAGAAGAACAAGACACGTGCCGTTGTTAGATAATAAAGGAAATAGGATTAAAGGTGATGTTGAAAAAAAATTTAGCATTTCAATAATTTCAGATCTAGATTTTGTTGATGAATTCAATATAGATATAGTTTTTATTACAAATCCCTCTAGCCTTCACATAAATTCAATTTTAAAATTAAAAAGTTTAAAAAATATTTATATATTTATTGAAAAACCTCTCGACTCATCTCTTAAAAATTATAGTAAATTATTGAACTTTCTACGAAAAAACAAAATTAAAGTATTTGTAGGATACAATATGAGATTTCATCCTGGTTACATAAAATTAAAAAATATTTTAAGAAATAGAAAAGTTTTTAGAAATGTTCATTATGCGATTTATAAGTTTAGCGAAAATTTAAAAGATTATCATAACTATGAAAATTACAAAATAAGTTTTGCATCAAGAAAAGAACTTGGTGGTGGTGTATGTTTAACAAGTATTCATGAAATTGACATGATGCTTGATTTGTTTGGTAATGCAAAACTACTTCGATCTCACTATGATAATCTCTCTTCACTTAAATTAAATGTTGAAGACTTCTCATTATCTTTTTACAAAAATTTTTTATTTAAAAAGAAAGTAATTTCTTTAGTTATTTTAGATTTTTTTCAAATAAATAAAGAAAGGTATATTAAGATTGTTTGCGATAATGGCGAAATTTTTTTAGATTTAAATAATTATTTTTTAAAAATAATAAAAAAAAATAAAATAAAAACATACAATTTTATTAAAAATAAAAATTTAATGTATATCAATGAATTAAAGTTTTTTTTAAATTTCTTTAAGAAAAGAAAAAAAATTCCAGATCAATATAATGAAAAAAATGCGTTCAAATCATTAAAATTAGCATTGGAAATTAAAAAAAAGTTTTAACTCCATGCATATAATTTTTGGATTTATATCATTCTGGCAAGTACCATTGCTGAAAGTACTTAGGTATTTTAAACCTAATGTTTATTATCTTTATATTGACGCAAAGACAGACATTAAAAAAAATGAAATTGCGACAAAATTAAAAAAAAGTAATATTTTTCCTCTGCCAATAGAATTTGAGAAAAAAATTTCAACTAAAGCATCTTATTCATTATGCGAAACTGATCCTGATGAAATAGCATATAAAAAAAACATAAAATTAGTTTCAGACACAATTTTAATAAAATACTGTAATTTATTTTCAATTAATGAAAAAAAATTAAAAAAACTTAGATTGTTAATACAAGATTTTATCTTTTTTCAACAAATGAAAATTTCCGGGAAACTTGGAATATGGTCTGCCTTATATCCTGAAAAAAAAATAATATATATAAGTTTTAAATTTAAATGCTTTTACAATACTGATATAGGGCAAAATATATTTAAAGTTGTACTTCCTTTAGATATTGTAAAATATTTAACAAAAATTATTCCATTAGCTATTTTAAAGTTATTTTCAGTATTTAAGATAAAAAATAATCAATTGCAGAAAAAAAAGGTTTTTAACGGCAAGGATTTAAATGAGTTAGCTAAGAAGGCGGTAGCATTTATCCCGCACAAAGGTTTGGCGTATGGCACAAAAGACAATATATTATATGAAAAATCACTCTACTATTCAGATAATAAAGATTCATATTTTAATAAATATAATATTTTACATTTAGATTACTCTAATTTTCCAAGCCCAGATAAAAATATTTATTGGATTTGCCTTAATAAGATGAAAACATCTAACGCTAAATTTTTTTTTCAGACTTTATTTGCCAGCATAAAAACATTCTATTTAATCAGAGGCTGGCAAACATTTCTTGTTTGGTTACTATTTATTCATCAGTATAATAAATATGTTAAATATTGCGAGTCTATAAGTAAATTTAAAAATTTAAAAATAGTTTTACTTGATTATGATATTTTGTGTCCAAAAACATTAATACTGGCTTTAGAAAAAAATAATATTAAAACTATCGCAACCCAAGAACGTTTTATTCATACTTTTTATTCTTCATACGCCACTGTGATTGTTGACACCTACTTTACGAATAGTGAATATACTGCCAATCTTATTAAAAAGTCAAAATATTATGACGTAAAAAATCTCATTCCCGTAGGTAAATATAGGGCTGATTATCTGTCGTTGTTTAGAAAAAAAATTGTTCCAAAAGAAATTTCTGAGGCTAGACAAAATGGAAAAAAAATATTAGTTTTTTTAGGCTATCACTCACCTAAATACTGGTATGATTCTTATGTTTCTTTATTTACTAACTGGTCTTCTCAGATAAGTCTTTTAGAGGATGTTGTTAGATTTTCTAAATGTTTAGAGAATACCTTTATAATTGTGAGGTATAAGAATTTAGATTGGCCTTTAAAGACTGAAAATTGCTTTAAAGACATATTAAACAAAATAAATAATTGTAAAAATATAATTATATCTGAAAATTATAAGGAATCACTTTATTCCTATAAATTATGTGCCAACGCCGATTTAGTAATTGCAAAGCATACATCTATAGCAGATGAGTGCTTATCAAATGAAATTCCAGTATTATTTTATGATTATGCACACAATACTAGGAGAGTCACATCAGATGTTTTCAATTATTTATCCTCAGGTTTGATGTGTTGCGATTTTGAAGAACTATTAGAAAAAAGCAAATCTTTATTATTTAATAGTTCAAGTAAATTAAAAAATGACATAAATAAACTTAATAAAACTATTTACTATGTAAAAGAAAAACAAGACGTAAAAAAAAAAATTTTAATGAATTTAGAAAATTATTTAATTAAAAATAATATTAGCATATAATGAAAAAAATTATTATTTTTGGATGCGGCGGTCACGCAAAGATAGTTTTTGATTGTATAAAATTAATGAAAAATTATAGATCTATTGGTTTTATGGATAATCAAGATTATAATTCAGAACTTTCTAGGAAAATAAAATATTTAGGATCAATTGAGGATTTTAACAATGTTATCAAAGGTCATGATCTAAAGGAGCTATTGGGGGTAGTTGCTATAGGATCAAATTTTATAAGGAGGAAGGTAGTTCAAGTTATTGCCAAAATTAATAATAGGTTTAAATGGATGAATATTATTCATCCTTCAGCAATTGTTTCTAATAGTGCAAAAATCGGTTCGGGCAATATGATACTAGCAGGATCTATAGTTTGTTCTGACACTATAATAAATAATCATGTATCTATTAATACAGGCACATGTATTGATCATGATAATATTTTTTCAA
>CAYFEZ010000156.1:0-3594 GCA_964342215.1 uncultured Dehalococcoidales bacterium
CATGATGACGCACTTGATTGCACTCTCTCCTCAATCACTTAATTGATACCTTCGCTTCAGTTAAAGTGGTAAATATATCCAGGAATAGTAATTCATCTCTTGATTTACCAACGAACGAGTCCATACACCAATTTTCCCATGGGCTTTCAAGCTCTATAAACAGTGTCTTCACATCGATAGTTACCGATGTAGTTTCGGCCATTTTGCTATAAGTAGAGCAGCTAATGAAAGTGTTAAACTAATTAAAGCGATGATATGAAATATTTCAATGCTGCCGAAAATATCCATGAAATGGCCAGCAACAGGTTGCAGTAAACTCATCCCCTCCATACCTAAGCCAAAGTAAATACCAAACACAGTTGCCCTCAGATGCGGAGGAGTATTATCCATCAAGAGCGGTTGAATTGTTGCTTGCCTCATGTACATTATCATGCCAAAAAGGATAAAGAAAATCATAGAGCTTGGGTTAAATGGTAGCCAAGTAAGTAAGTATAAGACCGGACCTGTAGCCGCCAGTGCTAGGAAAACCGTTTTCTTTCTTCCCCATCTGTCGGACAACCATCCACCTAACAGACTGCCAACTATTCCTCCACCTCTAACTGCACCCATCAGCATAGCAGCGGAAGCGGGGGCGACGTTGTGTTTATCAACCAGATATATCGGGATAAATGCCATCGCAGTGCCAGCTACAAACTGTGTCGCAATAGTCAGCGTGATCACCATAGCTACAGGTCGTAAGACTCGAATAATAGTTCTCCATTTCGATGTGAGTTCAAATGTATGGCTGGTTCTGGTAGATATATTATTGGGTAATTTATCATTACTTTGGATTGCTTGTCTCCCAAACTTTTTTAGTACCCATAACGCTGCAACTAGAGTCGGAACACTAAGAATGATATAGGCAAAGCGCCACTCTAGCGTTTCCGCAATAAGTCCTCCTAGAACAGGTCCTAGAGCAAAGCCGATACTTCCCCCTGCCATATGAAGAGATATCACTTTTCCTCTTCTAGCCTCATCGTAGTGACCGTAGATAAACGAAGTTGCTGATGGGTGATAGGCACCGGCAACAATGCCCATAATAACCAGACTAACAAGTATGGGATAATATGATGAGTTTAAACCAACGGCTAAAGCAGTAAGACTAACACCAGTCAAACCGATAGCGATTACTAATGTTCGGCTATATCGGTCGCCTAACCATCCTCCAGGAAACTGAGAAAGACCGGAGGTAATGGTGAGTGCGGAGAGAAGCAGTCCTGATTGTAGATAGTTTATTCTAAGTGCTGTTTTAATCAGCGGTAAAAGGGCTGGCAATAGTCCGGTACAAAGGTCATGCATGGAGTGGGTAAGGAAGAAAAAGGTACCGGTAGTTCCACCCCATTGGTGAAGTATTTTTCTTGTATTTTTGGATTTAGACAAATGATAACACTTTCTTAAGCAGAGCCTACCTCGCTGAGGTTATTGGTTGTCGCAGGTTGGCAATAGTTGCTAATGATATCTAGAGACAGTAATACGCTCTGTTTTTCCTTAAAAAATGAAATCTGTAATTCCGTACTCGGATACACACCGATATGACGATATAGTATTTTGTTTGTCACCATACTACCCACCCAACCCACCACTAGATACTGTAATAATCAAACTAAACCTTGTCAAGGGCTCAGGCTTAAATAAATTTTTGTGTTACCTCGTATGGTGTATAATAGGTAAAAAGACAATGGTAAGACATAAATTTGAAACTCTGGTATTAATAGTATTGACGATAATACTGCTCTTGGCAACACGGAATATCGTGGCGTCAAACGGTGACTTCTCTCTTCAACTGAACGTTAATGGTAGAGATGTGTCGAAACTGGAAACCATCGTCATCGACCCTGACCGTGAGCTGGTTATTGACCTCCACATTTTTAATGTTGCTAGGGAGATAACCTTAGAAAGGGTATTGGTGGAGGTAACCTTTATCGGACAAACTATTCTCAGTCTGAGCGAGAATTTGGGTGACCGTAACATCATAGCAGGTGAAGACTATCACCCGGAGCCAATAGTGGTAACGCCTACGGAGATGCAAGGGCGTGCCGGAGTGCCCATAGTTATGGGGATATATCGTGTTGTGGTAAATTTGGAATACACAGTGGGTAACCAGCAAAAGTTCTGGAGCGGATCGAATAACATAAAAATCACTGGTAATCCACTAAGCACTCCATTGGGTGGGGTAGGAATCATAACAAGTGGGGGTGCAATTACCACTAGTCTCTTTTTGGTAAGGGCACTTATTTCTCCAGGCATACCAGCAGGTACTTTAATACCAGCTAGAGCCGCAATTACTCCACTCGCACAGCTTCATAATCTCGTCTCTATGCGGCTCGAATCTACCGCAAGAGGAAGGGTGGTGGGGAATATAACAGCGGCGGCTAAGGGGCGTATTATAAAGAAAAGATGTCCCATCTGCGGAAAGAGTCTTAAGTATGGGTACTGTTACACCTGCAAGAAATCCGCCAAAGAGTTGCGCAATGAATACCAAGACAAAATAAAGGATTTAGCATTGCAGAGCAGTGAACTGCTGACCAGTGGCCAAGTGGTCACTTTAGATGATCTCTACTCCAGACTAGGGATAAGTGCTATGCTTGGTACTGATGTAATTGCCACATTAAAGCATGCCAAACTGGTAAGAATAAAGGGGATTACCCGCAAACTAATGGGTAAGGCTGTTATGTTTGGTATTGGCAGCGGACTCTCCGCTGTGATTTGGATTACCGTGGGAGGTTTCGCTGTGCTTAGTACATCGGTGCTAATAGCGATATTGGTAGTATCAGTCGTTATTCCTGTAGCTCTAACCAAGAGTCTTCAAATGAAGGCGAGACGTGACCTAAATAAGCGTTAAGCATAATGTTAATACCACAACAGCAGGTCGTGCTTCCGCGTTACAAATAGACAAATTATGTAGTCTGGAAAAGAGGTATTTAATTCTAAGTAGTTATTGTGATATTTTTTGAGTATGCTAGTGAAATGGTTCGCAAAAAATCTGGCCTATCCCTAAAGCCAGAAGCATAAGGACAATGCGTCTGGCGACAAGACAATTTAGGGTCAATATTAAGAATTTGGCTTCTTCCTAATGTTCTAGAAAGTATGTAGATCTGGTTTTTAACACTGTAGACTGAAGTTCATTTGTTATTGCCGCAATAGTGCTTTTATATTTGGCAGCTAATATTCGCACCATCAGCGATTGCGTTAATGATCTTGCGGGGTTTAACGCAGTCGCCAATAGAGTATAATTCTTGCACTTTATCCTTCAACAGTTTTGTCAGCTCGTCATTTGGTGTGGCACCAGCAGCAATGACGATAGTATCGGCTTCGATGGAGCATGGTCTTCCATATCTATCGATTATGGTTAACCCTTTTGCTGTCCCTTCTTCTTGCTTTACACCGATCAATACAGTAACTCCATTGGTTGCCAGTCTATAGCCAATAGCTTTCCTCTCAGCAACGTATGATTCGGCAGCGATGGAGTCTAAAATCTCAACCATTACCACTCCCTTACCTTTGTCGGCTAAGAATACAGCAGTATCACAGGCAACTGATCCTCCGCCAATGATG
>CAYFEZ010000157.1:0-3571 GCA_964342215.1 uncultured Dehalococcoidales bacterium
CGAGGTGGGATAGAACTAAAGGCTCGGTCTAAATCATCCAAAACGGGGAGCAGATTAAGTATAAGGGTAGCATTAGCAAACTTACTTGTCTCCACCCTCTCTTGTTCGCTGCGTCGTTTGTAGTTAACAAAGTCAGCCTGATTTCTCTGCCAACCGGCCAGATTAGCTTCCGCCTTTACCTTTTCCTCAGCTAGAACCTGCTTTAGTTCCTCTATACCCCCTACATCAGCGATTTCTTGTTCTATTTCGGTGGTTAAGCCGTCTTCCGGTTCTTGTTGTGTCATTATATCTACCTCACCCTTTTGATCCAAAGCTCCTGCAAAAAATCGTAGGAAATGGATTCATCCCAGAGAAACTTCGCCTCTCTTTTACACTCCTTTATCATCTACTCCACTCAATTGGCATCAGATGTATTTCCTTTTTTGGGCGCTTGCTTCCCATATAATTCAGCCATTAGTTCGTTCAGTACCGTAGCTAAATAGTCTACTGTGGAGATAGTATGGGCATAGGGCATCCTAGTAGGACCAACCACACTTATGGTACCAACGGCTTCTTCAGAAAGACCGTATCGGCTAATCACCACACTGTAGTCGTGGATAACCACCGCTTCGTTTTCCTTACCTATAACTACTTGTACTCCGTGGCTGGGGGGCCCATGAGGGGTGATAGTCTTTAGCAAGTTTCTATGCTCAGCTAATTCCATTAAGGCTAAGATCCGGTTGGTACGAACAAATTCTGGTTGGTTAAGCATGAAGTGTAGGCCGTTGATATAAGGCTCCTCATATTCATGCTCATTTTCAGCCTGCATCATCCTTATCAGACAATCGGTTACCGCCCGTTCGGTAAGAGAGAGTCCCTTGTCCTTAGCTAAAATCTGTGAGACGGTCAAATCAAAATAGATGTCATTTAATTTATTAGCAGTAGTCACTAACTGCGGTTGAGCTATAACCTGGTTAAAGGTAATTAGTTGTTGCTTTACCCTAGCTCCACAAAGGACAAGAACAACCAGCACAAGAGAGTCTTGCAGAGCAACCAACTCCACATGCCTAAATTGACAACCAAGTGATTTAGGTAGAGTAACCATAGCAACATTTTGCACCAACTGAGCAATAAGGGTTGCCGCTAAGCTTAACCACTCCTCTAGCTCCATCTCCACCTGATGGAACAAATGACTTATCAAGCGCTGCTCGGCTGATGGGAGCTCGATATTATTTAGGGATTCTACATAGTAACGGTAGCCTTTATCCAAAGGAATGCTTCCGGAGGAAGAGTGAGGACGAGCAATATAACCCTCGTGCTCTAGGTATGCCATCTCATTCCGAACGGTAGCCGCACTTACTCCCAAGTGGCAGTCATTGATTAGGCTCTGTGACGGCACTGGCACGGCTCTGACAATATATTGGTCAACTATGGAATTAAGTATCACCTTTTTTCTGGAAGATAACATCTCCACCCTCTAATTAGCAGTCAAGGCCTGAGATTGCTAATCATTAATTTACCATCCCTAGGCACTACTTGTCAAGTGTTTATCAGAAGTTCCATAATAAAAAAAGATGGAAGATATAACCACACATAAAATTTTCTTTGGTGATGCCACAGACGTGTTACAACAGCATGTTACCAGTAAATCTATTCAGCTAGTGGTAACATCGCCTCCCTATTGGCATGTAAGGGATTACGGACACCCTCTCCAGATAGGGTATAATGACACTCTAGAGGAATATTTAGCTAAATTAGGCGAAGTATGGCGGGAAGTCGTTAGGGTTCTGTTGCCGGATGGCAAGCTAGCCCTGAATATTGGAAATATATACTATTCTGAACCTGATGAGAAGCGAAGGACGACAGCCAATGTGACCTTACTTTTGTGGGAGCAACTAAATAAATTTGACGAGCTCAGGTTTATGGGTACTATTTACTGGCAAAAAACCACTTCCAGGGAGGGTGCGGTATTATTTGGAAGCTACCCATACCCATCGAACTTTATGATATCTAATGCGGTAGAACCGATATTCATCTTTAGGAAGTGTGGGAAGAGGGTAGTCCCCCAAGAAGTTAAGGAGAGGTCAAAAATTACCTTGGAAGAATTTAGGGGCTTTCGTGATGCAGTTTGGCAGATTAACGGTGCGGCGTCAGATAAACATACTGCTGCCTTTCCGGTTGAGATCCCTCGTCGATTAACCATGATGTACTCCTTCATTGGCGATACCGTTTTAGACCCATTTCTAGGCAGTGGCACTACCACTAAGGCAGCCCTAGAACTGGGGCGCCGCTCTACGGGAATAGACATTAACCCTTCCTTTTTCTACTATATGAAAGAAAAACTTGGTTTTAAAATAACTCAACCGCTTGAAGACTCGGTAAAATCCCGATTTGAAATTTTTTATACTGATACTGGTGAGAAGAAACTTTACTACAAATAGCGATGAAATGCCATTTCCTTTGCCGTATCAAATAATGCCTGTAATTTAAGCTGGGACTCTGATTGACCGACCAAGCTAATTGTGCTATATTAAAGTAAATGGATATTACTTGGTTAGGTCATTCCTGTTTTAAAATTAAGGGTAGACAGGGTGTTGTTATTACTGACCCTTATTCCCCTAACTTAGGCTACTCATTAGACAAACCTACCGCCCACATTATAACAGTAAGTCATCAGCATGATGGTCACTCATATGTTCATGGCATCGATGGAGCACCGAAGTTGGTTACCAGGCCTGGTGAGTATGAAATTGGTGGCATCCTGATTATAGGCATAACTACTTTCCACGATATGGAGGGGGGCCAAAAGGAGGGTCGAAACACAATCTTCCTTATAGAAGTAGATGAGGTATCGGTATGCCACCTCGGTGACCTGGGGCATGTACTTACTGCGGAACAAGTAGAGGAGATAGATAATGTGGATGTACTGTTGCTACCAGTAGGTGGAGTATCCACGATTGATGCCCCGATGGCAGCGGAGGTGGTTCGGCAGCTGGACCCAAAAGTAGTGGTCCCTATGCATTACAAAACCCCTCAGCTTAACCGGGAATTAGAATCGGTAGACAGTTTCCTTAAGGAAATAGGCATAGGGGAAGTTATCTCCCAACCCAAGTTGTCTCTCACCAAGGCAAGTCTGCCAATTAGCATGCAGGTTTCCCTGCTTGACTACGGTCTCTAGTTTCTTCAATAAAGTATCCTCCTCTATCTAGACCACCATCAATGAAGTATAGAATCCTAGTTAAAAGCCCCCCCATTCTGACAATAAGTATAGTTATTATGATTAGCCGTTCCAGCATAATTAGGGCTACAATAGCATCATGACCCCACCGATACTTGGTCAGGTATAACCACAACCGGTGAATATATAGAGGATATAGCTTGTGGCTGAGAGGAGCGTGGCCCTAAATAAAAAACATACAGTCGATTACCATGGTCCAGTGCTGGATATCAGAGCCGCTTGGCAGCACCCGGTAACCCGATTCACCCTCGCTAGGGAGATTCACTTGGGCCCAAATAACCTTATCCCCTGTGGCTACCGGATTAATCAAGGAAATTAAGCCAAGCAGTCTTGGTATCCATGGCCGTCCCAGCG
>CAYFEZ010000158.1:0-3553 GCA_964342215.1 uncultured Dehalococcoidales bacterium
GCTAGTGAATATAGTGTATCCCTGGAAAGTCCGGCTTTAGCCATCAGGCGGGCTGGGAAAAATACCCCTACCGCTATACCGGCTACCATAAACAGGCCGTGCCAAGTTAAGGAAAAGGAACCCAAAGAAAATAGGGTGGGGTTCATGCCGATACTTATCATCAGCTTTCTCCTATTTGCCTGTTTTCCTATCCATATTTACAACTATTCTCCTTACTTTGCTAGACAGTGTCGTAAATCTCAAAGTTTAATTCAAACAACCTGCTGTATAAGCCGTTGTCAGGTTGTAGGGAGGAATAGGCCGGCGACGAATCCTGTTTGCCACATTATAACAAAGCCTAAGGATATGCTGATAAGCCCGGCGGTTCCTCGAAGCCACAGATTCAGCCGGAGAGAAAGTTTGGTGGCAAATTTAAAGGGAAGGCCGATAAGACCACTAAAGAGCAGCATGCTCATGATAGAGCCCATGCCGAAGACCAAGACGAAGGTAATTCCCCTAGTCACCGAGGGCATGGTGCTGAGGACCAATATGGTGAGGGCTCCGCTTCCAGCTAGACCGTGAACCATTCCTATGAGTAGGGGTCTTCTGATGTGCTGGTGGGCATGCGCGGGAGTATCATTATGGGAGTGACTATGGAGGTGACGTTTATCTTTATGTTGGTGGGGATGGACATGGATTCTACCGGTTACTAGTTGTTTTACAAGCGGTATACCTAGTACGATCAGTACTACTCCTACCACGAATTCCATGGATAGGACCAGCTTATCGGGAATAGTTAGTTTAAAAACTAGTACTACAAAACCAACGATGAGAAGGGTAATGGTGTGCCCTATGCCCCAGCTCAAACCTACTAGCGCCGAGTGAAGAAGGCTGTTACTGCGACTGGCAACGGTAGCTACTGCTACTATATGGTCTGCATCTAGGGCGTGCTTAACTCCCAGTAAAAACCCCAAAAACAGGCCGGTGATTATAGTTACTTCTGGCATACCTCTTCACAATTAATACACTTTAGTGAAATTACAAGAATAAGCCCCCAAATTATAGCCCATAATGTCTGGTGTAATTAAAGCATCATCTTAATCTGAGAAGTTAACATATAATAACAACATAAAGTAATTTATGCAATAGCTTGCCTCCGCAATAACGCGCATTGTTTTGAGACAAGGACTGGAAGCAACCAGATGTTTTTAATGAGTACTGAATTTACGTTCGTGGTTCCTAGAGGATTCGAGAGGTTCATCTTGTTTTAGTTGCATGGAAAGACTACCGCTTGCTCAATTGGTTTCTTTTGTACTATTCCTTGCTTTCTCTTGAGTTTTTACTGCGTAGGAGTTAAGAGTTTTCAGGGGATTTTGGGAAGAGGAATTTCCTGCCGGTACAGGTTTGGTAATATTTCTTCAATTATGTTTTTCCCTCTAGCTTTGGGTGATTAAGATTCTGTTCTACGGTCACTTAAGATAAGCCTTAGACTTAGCATAAGGTGTAAAAAATTTTTCTTGGCTATCCAATAGTATAGTTACCGGGCCATCATTTTGGATGGCTACCTGCATATATTGTTGAAAGCGTCCGGTTTCTACCTTTAGTCCGCTGGTACGAGTCTGAGCTACGAACTGCTCAAACAATTCTTCAGCTTGAGCAGGGGAAGCTGCCTCCGTGAAACTAGGACGACGGCCCTTCTTGGTATCGGCCAAGAGAGTAAACTGGCTTGCCACTAATATCTCACCTCTAATCTGCAGAGCCGAAAGGTTAAACCTACCCTCATCATCAGCAAAAATACGCAGACTAATAACCTTCTGTGCCAGATATTGGGCATCCTTTACCGTATCTCCGTTAGCCACGCCGACAAAGATCACCAATCCCCGGCCTATGTTACCCACCGTCTGACCAGCAATGCTCACCGAAGCTTCAGTGACTCGCTGCAGTAGCGCCTTCACCACTTATCCTTCATAAAGTTCCTGACTGCTTATCAATAGGTTTGTTTATGTATATTCTACGGTAACAACCCGGACAAGGCAAATTAGAGCTGTTTATTGACCTTTTTGGATTCTTCAGGTTGTTGCATCTTGGGCCTGATTATGATATACTATTCGTTGTGAGTTTAAGTAAGGGAAAACTCACTTTTTTATTGAAAGGAAAATAGTAAAGTGGAGGTTTTAATCCGAGATGAAAAGCGACTTTTTGCTCGCTATCACCCAGCTCTCGGCTGAGAAGAACCTGTCTAAAGAAGTGGTTATTAGAGCGGTAGAGGCTGCACTGGCATCAGCTTATAGGAGGGATAATTTTGCTCCTAACCAGGATATTACGATTCGGATTGATCCTGCTACGGGTAAAGTTGAAGTGTGGGTTGAGAAGATAGTTGTTGAGGTGCTTTTAGATAATCTCCGGGAGATATTGCTAGATGAGGCACGTCGGGTCAATCAAGAGGCGCAGCTCGGTGATATTATTAAGGTAGAGGTTACTCCACGTAATGCCGGACGTATTGCCGCTCAAATGGCAAAACAAGTTATCCTACAGCGGCTCCACGAGGCGGAGCATAGTGCTATATTTGAGGAGTATGCTGATAAAGAAGGTGATGTAATCGTTGGGGTGGTGCAACATATTGGGCCCAGCCAGATGGCAATTGATTTAGGTAGAACTGAAGCAATATTACCGGTAGCGGAGCAGGTGCGCAATGAAAGGTATCGGGTAGGCCAAAGGCTTAAGGTTTACCTTTTGGAGATAATCCGGACGAGTAAAGGGCCACGGGTGGTGGTGTCACGTTCCCACCCTAATTTGACTCGGCGGCTTTTTGAGATGGAGGTTCCAGAGGTGCTTAATGGAGTTGTGGAAATAAAAGCGGTTGCTCGTGAAGCTGGATATCGGAGCAAGGTAGCGGTAGCCGCCCGCCAGGAGGGCATAGACCCGGTGGGTTGCTGCGTTGGATTGCGTGGCATCCGCATACAGAATATTGTTAGTGAGTTGAATGGTGAGAAGATGGATGTTGTTAGTTGGGATGCAGATGCCTCTATCTTTATTGCTAATGCACTTAGTCCGGCCAAAGTATTGAATGTTGAGCTTGGCGATAAGGAAGGGATGGCTATCGTGGTGGTTCCGGATAGGCAGCTCTCGTTAGCCATTGGTAAAGAGGGGCAGAATGTCAGGCTTGCTGCCAAACTCACCGGGTGGCGTATTGATATTAAGAGTGCCTCGTCGGTTGAGGTAGAAAAAGTTGAGGAAGAGACGGTGGCGGAAGTTGAGTTTGGGACTGAGACAGAAGTAGAGGTCGTAGAGGAAATGGTTGAGCCTTTGCCGGTTGTAGAGACTATGCCTATTCCGCTGGAAGTTCCCCTTGAACCGCAAGTAGAAGTTACTAAATCTCAGATTCGATTTGCTGAGGATATTTTGGTATCAGCACCGACCAAGACTGGGGCTAAAACAAGGGAAAAGAAAAAGAAACGAACCCGTGGCAAGGAAAGGGATGAGGGTGATATTATGGCTAAAAAACAGCGCGTAGAGTCAGAAATTTCTATTGATGATGAGGAGTATTAGTCAATCCATGGTTTCGTATAAGCAT
>CAYFEZ010000159.1:0-3551 GCA_964342215.1 uncultured Dehalococcoidales bacterium
AAGCTCGGGTAGTGTTTACTAATCCAGATATGCTTCATATCGGCATATTGCCCAATCATCCAGCTTGGTCAAGATTACTGAGGCATTTGAGGTATGTGGTAATAGATGAGGCCCATATCTACAGGGGTGTTTTTGGGTCCCATGTCGCCGGTGTGCTGTGCCGCCTACGTCGTTTGTGTAATCTTTATGGCTCAAATCCACAGTTTATTTGTTGTTCCGCTACTATTGCTAACCCCGGTGAACATGCCGAAAAAATGGTTGGACTACCCTTTAAGGTAGTTGATAATGATGGTTCTCCCCAGGGGGGGAAGGATTTTGTTTTCTGGAATCCCCCCATAATAGATGAAGGCAGGGGCGTTCGGCGTAGTGCTAATAGTGAAGCTGCTAACTTGTTTACAGAGCTGGTAAGTCACAGTATCCGCAGTCTTACCTTTGCACGTACCCGCCGGCTGACCGAACTTATTTACCGCTACTCAAGGCAGGGGTTAGCCGAAATTAATTCAGCATTGACCAAAAAAATCAGGGCTTATCACGGTGGTTATCTCCAGCGGGATCGGCGACAGATAGAGGGAGAGTTCTTTGACGGTCAGCTTCTAGGAGTGGTGGCGACTACCGCTTTAGAACTAGGTATAGATATTGGTGACTTAGAGGCGACGGTGCTTACTGGCTATCCGGGGAGTATTGCTAGTACCTGGCAGCAAGCGGGCAGGAGTGGGCGCGGCGACGGCAGATCTCTGAGCTTTCTAATCGGTCTGGATAATCCCTTGGAGCAGTATTTTATGCGTCACCCGGAATTCTTTTTTCAAAAAGACTTTGAGAATGCCCTGGTTAATCCTGATAACCCCTATATTTTACGAGCCCATCTCTTGTGCGCTGCCTGGGAGTTGTCGATAACGAGTGATGACGAGAGGTTTTTTGGTTTTAGCTTAAACCAGCAAAGGGCAGAGCTGGAAGGGCAGGGCATACTCCGGGAGCGTAACGGGCGGTGGTATCTGTCTCCGTCTATCGCTTACCCGTCCCAATGTATAAATATTCGTTCCACTTCTGGCGAAAACATTGCCATTATTGATGCCGCAACCGATTCCTTACTGGAAACGGTAGAAGCTAGTGTTGCTTTCCTCCAGATACACCCCGGGGCTATTTACCTTCATCACGGGGAGTCTTATCTAGTTACTGGGCTTGACTTGTCCAGCCGCACCGCTTATGTAATGCCGACCACGGTTACTTACTATACCCAGGCTAAGGACCTTACTGATTTGCAAATTCTGAGGGTACTCCGGCATAGACGCTGCGGAAAGATAGAAGTATTCCTAGGCGAGGTAGAGGTCACCACTACTGTAGTTGGCTTTAAAAAGAAGGCACAATTTACTGAGGAGGTAATTGTCGAGGAGCCTCTTGACCTGCCGCCTCAACACTTTCCGACCATTGCCCTGTGGTTTGACCTGCCATCTGAGGTTACAGAAAGGTTGGTTAAAGAGCAACTGGACTTTGCCGGTGGTTTGCACGCTGCTGAGCACGCCGCTATTGCCGTACTCCCTTTATTTGCCATCTGTGATCGTAATGATATTGGTGGCGTCGCTACCCCGTTTCACCATGATACCGGTAAAGCCCAGATATTTATTTATGACGCTTATCCGGGTGGTATTGGTATTGCAGAGAAGGGCTTCGAACTGATCGGGGAACTATGGCAAACTGCACTGAAGGCGATTAGCGAGTGTCCCTGTCAGGAGGGCTGCCCTAGTTGTATCCAGTCCCCTAAGTGCGGCAATAATAATAAGCCTCTAGATAAGAAAGCAGCCCAAATATTGCTTGGAGACTTGTTGGGTCGAAGAAGAGGTAAAGGGGGTGAGATAGATAAATAATCTTATTAAACAAGGGCTGCGGCGCAGTCGTGAGACTTGGTTTAACCGGACAAGGCGACTGTTTGACCGTCCGGTGATAGATGAGACGGTATGGGCAGAACTTGAGGAACTTCTCATTTTGGCCGATGTAAGCATTAATACTACCGATAACCTTATCGAGCGGGTAAAACAACGGGTGAAAGAGGAGAAGATTAGCCAGGGCTCATTGGTACGGTCGGCTTTGCAGGCGGAGATGGTAAATATTCTTAAGGTTGATGCTCTAGGAGTATCGGGGGAGGTGGTGCTGCCCAGAGTTATTCTGGTGGTAGGGGTTAACGGCGGTGGTAAGACGACATCTATTGCCAAGCTTGCCTATTACTCGAAAGGTAAGGGGAATAGTGTTATACTGGCGGCGGCTGATACCTTTAGAGCGGCGGCTATTGACCAGCTAAAGCTCCACGGTGAAGCGGTTGGGGTGGAGGTTATTGCCCATCAGCCTGGTGCTGACCCAGGAGCAGTGGTTTTTGATTCTATAGAGGCGGCGCGGAGCCGGCAGGTTCAAGAGGTGATTATTGATACTGCTGGTAGGCTGCATACCAAGCTTAACTTGATGGAGGAGCTTAAGAAGATCAAAAGAGTGGCCGCTAAAGTTGGCACTGCGGCGCCCCATGAGGTAATTTTGGTGCTTGATGCCACTACCGGCCAGAATGGTTTAGTCCAGGCTAGATATTTTGCCGAGGCAGTGGGGATAACCGGAATATTTCTTGCTAAGCTGGATGGTACGGCTAAAGGTGGTATAGTGCTGTCTATCTGTGATGAACTGAAAATACCAGTCCAGTTTATCGGGGTTGGGGAAAAGGTGGATGATCTGGTTTCTTTTGATGCCGAGACTTTTGTAGAAGCGCTATTTACCTAAAAATTGGGGGGTAAAAAAATAAGGAGGTACCAGAATGGATTGGAGTATTTGCACTATCAGTATCATTAGTATCTGGTTTGGCTGTTTCTTATTGGTAGCCGTGGATTCGGTATTGCGTGGCATTAGTCCCGTATACTGGCGGCTGGCTGCTCTGGTTGGTGGGCCATTTGCCTTGTTGGCTTACTGCTTAGTGCGTATGCAAGGTATCCACAAGTGAAAGCACCGGGGTAAAGGTCGGGTAATATCATCTAGTCGGGGCAAAGTCCAGAATGTTGAGCCTGAGCCTTTCTCCTCCACCCCAGCGGTCTATTTCCAAGTTGTAGACAAAGTCAAGGGGGGAAGATATCTCGGTTAAATATTTGCCTAATCTAAAACCAATTCCGTTCCAGACTATACCGCCCTGCTTCAGCTTAAGCTTCAGGTGTTCACCATGGTTACCCATGGAGCGGCAGTCAAGAACCTCTACCCCGCGGCTGAGGAAAGTGGGTGCTGGATTACCCTGACCAAACGGGGCTAATTGCTGAATTAGTTGGAAGGTGGTACCGCCGAGGTCCCGTAGGGTAACCTCGGCGTCAATATTTAGGTGGGGGCGCAGGTCCACTCCGGCTAGCTGGATAGTGGCAAGTTGAGCGAGGTGCTGTTGTAAGCGAGCCAGATTTCTAGTGGGAAGGGTAAAACCGGCTGCCTGTGAGTGTCCGCCAAAATGCGAAAACAAATGGCTACACTCCTTTAGGGCAAGGATAATATTAAACTCAGGAATGCTGCGGCAACTGCCGGTACTCACCTGCTTACCG
>CAYFEZ010000160.1:0-3549 GCA_964342215.1 uncultured Dehalococcoidales bacterium
AGGTGGCTCGTCCCGAAGAATTTTTCCGCATATGCCGGGAGTCTACTATATTCGGCCGTACCGAACCAAGGTATGAGCATTTACGCGCGGGTGGTTCCCCCATATGGGTAGATTTACTGGCGCCTATAGGAGGGGCCGGAGTAAGAAATTACACCAAAGCACTGTATCCCAAATGGGCAGGAATATCTGGAGAAAAGTTTCGGGCTGGGGGAGAGTTCACTGTAAGAAAGAGAGGGTGTTTCTCATGCCCCATAGATTGCAGCGGTTTTTTCAACGTCAAGTCCGGTGAGTTCGAACAAATCATCGGCCGTACTCCCGAGGCAGGCACGACGATAATAGGCCTCAAGTGTGATATTGATAGCATACCTCCCCTGCTAAAACTTCAGGATCTGTGTGACCAGTATGGCATAGACTCAGTAAGTATTGGCGACGTTTTCGCCTGGGCGATGGATTGCTACAGCCGGAATATATTGACTGATGAGGATTGTGACGGTCTATCTCTAGAATGGGGTAATTATGACGCCCTTATAGAATTAACCCACAAAATGGCCAAGAGGGAAGGCTTTGGTAATATTTTAGCCGAGGGAGAGAAAAGGGCTCCGCAAAAGCTTGGCCGGGGCTCGGATAAATTCATGCATCATGTTAAAGGGATGTCACCGCCCGGTGAAGACCCCCGTGCTAACAAATTATACGGTCTGGCATATTATACTGCCCCCAGAGGGGCTGACCACTTATCCGCAAATACAATATGGGCCCGTGACTTACTCAGAGGCACTGATTTAGAGAAAAAGTTGTTTGGTAAATTCGACAAATGGGGTTCGGCTGGTGCAGAGAAAAAAACCCCGAGCGTAGAAGGAATAGGAGCCGCGCTCAAGACGTGTGAAGACGTTTCAGCCATAATCAATTCCGCCGAAGTTTGTACCCGTACTGGTGGTTCATTTGAATATATGGCCAAGGCACTGTCAGCGGCAACCGGTGTCGACTTCAGCGTAGAGAAACTGCTTAGTACCGGGGAACGCATCTTTAATGTAGAAAAAGCTTTTAATTCCCGAGAGGGATTAACTAGAAAAGATGATAACTTTGCCGCTGCGGAGAAGTTTACCGAAGAGCCACTTGCTGAAGGCGATTATAAAGGCGATGTCCTCAACTTGGACCCGATGCTGGACGATTATTATAATGCCAGGGAATGGGACCAGAAAACAGGATTACAAACTAAGACTAAACTAAAAGAGTTAGGGCTTGACCAAGTCATATCAGAACTGGAAAATATAAATGCGATTAAGTAAGCAGAGAAAAGGAGATTAAAAGTGAGAATATCAGTTGATTCGGAGAAATGCACCGGCTGCAGGATCTGTGAGCTGGCATGCTCACAGACTAAGCTTCAATCATTTAACCCTAAAAACGCTTGTGTCAAGGTAGTCAATCTAGATTATTGGGGTTTCAGCAATCCCGTACTCTGCGTCCAGTGTAAGCACCCAGCATGTGTGGAGATATGCTCGCCGGGGGCACTAAGTCAAACTGAAGACGGTATCATTCTCTTGGATAAAGAGAAGTGTGACGCATGTGGCCTTTGTATCGATTCCTGCTTTATTGGGGCGATAAACTGGAATGAAGAACGGGGACTACCCATGATATGCGACCTTTGCGGAGGAAAACCAGTTTGCGTTGAATGGTGCCCTATAAATGTTCTCACCTTCGACGACAGCAGTGCTAAAAGAATCAAAAGTAAAGGTAGGGGGGGGAAAGAACTTAAGTATTCAGTGGGGAAAGGAAAACGCTCCTTGAGTAAATTGAAAGTCACAGCAGATGTATCTGGCTGGTATGACAAGTTTATCCAGGAGTAGTCCGTAATTATAAAGACCGTTGCCTAAATACCAACAGCTTACCGTATATTACCTTCGAGTTCCCAAATTTTCCCTGTACCCAATTTCTTTAACTGGTCTTTTTCTCCACAAACACCCTCTTTTAATCTCCTTTTGAGCAGGGGGTTTTTTATCAAAAAGTGGACCACTATCCCCAGTTAACATAGGCGATAGTCAAACACTAGCCCATTATGGTGTAGTTATAACCAATAAAGAATAGTTAGTCTAACGGAGCCAAGAACTAGGTACAGAAGCCCAAATTCCAAATTATGGATAGCGGACGGTACAACGGGTTTAAAATGGATTTGACGAGCCCCTGTAGCTCAGGTGGATAGAGCAGCAGTTTCCTAAACTGCGTGTCGGGCGTTCGAGTCGCCCCAGGGGTACCATCTTAATGTAATTTTCCGGAAACCTCGGCAACTTACCAAATTTGGAAGGTATCCCATTCTTAGTGGCATTCCAAGCGTTCTCCCGCTCTAGTTTGGGGTCTATTAATTAAAATTATATGCCAATCACCATAACTATAAATACCTTGAAAAACTAAGCCTCCTAACAATCCATAAGTTATAGTCGGCGTCAAAAAGTGCAAGCCAGTAGCGGCACTTATAGTTATCAGACATAAAGAATAAAGCCAATGGTGAAGATGAATCCCCCACCTTCTAAAAGGGATAACAATTGACTTAACTTTACCTCGTTCTCCAACTGAATTACCGGCTACGTACTTAGATGCCAAAAAACTCAAAAGCCCACTCAAGAAAAAAGGGTAGCCAAACATAATAGTAGCCGCTATTGTTGACAGGATAACAACTAGTCTTTTCTTAATTTAGGTAATGCCTCCAGTTAGTACCACTTCCACAAATAGTATACTATCGTAAACTTACTAGATATGCAAGATATAAACAAGCCCATGATACTTTTAAGGGGCTACCCCTGCTACCTTCGACCATTTACCTCACCTTAGATTTTGTATTGCACCATACATCATAATGTGATACACGTTACCCAATGGACGATGGTATAATACCAAACGTAGGAATATACTAAACACCGAACTAGGTCATAATATCATTATAAACTAAACTTAAACGAACCAACTGTCACGCGTTCTCCATATACTTGCTTCAGAGAACCCAGCGATATGAACATAATATAAGTATGAAACGGTGATTTTAAATTATATCAAGCTATTTAGTAACCGCATTTCTTCGCGTAGAGAAAGGAGCATCATGAGACTTGAGGAACTAAAGAATTTTGAACTAACGGAAAGCCAGAAGATGGTAAGGATAATGGCCAAGGATTTTGCCCGACAAGAGCTAATCCCCTACGTACAACAGTGGGAAAAAAACGAGAGCTACCCTCGAGATATCGTTAGAAAGCTGGGAAAACTAGGGATGCTCGGCGTCCTCATTCCTGAGGAATATGGCGGGGCCGGGCTTGATTATTTAAGCTATGGCATAATCTGTGAAGAGATTGCTTCCGCTGACTGGGTATGCGCCTCAATTATCTCGGTACAAAATTCCCTAGTAGAGACCGGAATTTTCGACTTTGGCACTGAAGAACAAAAGCAACGATACCTGATTCCCCTGGCAAAGGGAGAGAAACAAGCCTCCTCTGCACTAACTGAACCAGGCGGAGGCACTGACCTTACTAACCTTGAAACAACCGCAAGGCGAGACGGTGATTACTA
>CAYFEZ010000161.1:0-3516 GCA_964342215.1 uncultured Dehalococcoidales bacterium
ACTCTCACCCCAAGGGGCCGTAGGATGCGGAGAATATTGAATTTTAAGCCGCAGTCTAAGGCGACGATATGGTAAGATGGGGCATCATCAAGTTCTGGTTCCCACTCATAAGGGGTGTCGGTGGTTACCTCCCTGACAAAGTCCACCGAGCCGTAGTTGGGCAAACTCTTCAGTTCTTCCAGAGACTGCTGTGGCGTTTTATCACTGGTAATAAATCCCATCATTACTCCGGTTGAGCGCAGGCGGCGGGTAATCGCACGGGTATCTACACCGTAGATTGCCGGGATACCGCTTTCGGCTAAATACTGGTGGATGGTCTTATTACTCAGATAGTGGCTGGGCTCGAGGCATTCCTCCCTGACCACAAAGCCCCTTACCTGAATTCTCCTTGACTCAACGTCCTGTTCGTTAATGCCATAGTTGCCGATGAGGGGGTAGGTGTGGACAACGATCTGTCCGGCATAGGATGGATCGGTGAGCATCTCCTGGTAGCCAGTCATGCTGGTATTAAATACCACCTCACCATAGGCGCTAGCTTCAGAACCAAAGTTAAATCCTTCATAGGTCGAGCCGTCTTCCAATACTAATATTGCCTTTTTCGTCATTTTATCAACCTTATCTCTTTGGTTATAGAAGAAATGTTTGACCTCTCTTTAATGTTTCTTTTGGAGTTAGACTCAAAAGGTCATCTTTGTAGGCGATTTTCCCGTTAAATATGGTTGCCATCACCTTACCTTTCAGCACGGAGCCCGCCAGAGGAGTGTTCTTGCCCTTAGAGATAAATTCCTTGGTATCTACTACCCATTCCATATCAGGGTCAAAGAGAGTAATATCGGCTGGGGCGCCAACTGCCAGCGTGCCTAGTTGGCCATATTTGTCACCGATAATTCTGGCTGGTTCGCAGGTAAATTTGGCGATAAGAGTAGCCATAGGTAACTGTCCCTCGTGTACTAGGCTCATCAGGTTGCCTAGGGCAGTTTCCAAACCACTGATGCCAAAGGTAGCCATGCTAAACTCACAACGTTTGTCAGCTTCAGTGTGCGGGGCATGGTCGGTAGCAATAACATCAATTACATTATCCTTGAGTCCCTGAATCAAGGCTTTAAGGTCGTGTTTAGTTCTCAGGGGCGGGTTTACTTTAGCGTTGGTATTATAACCGATAACTTCTTCCTCGGTCATGGTCAGATGGTGTGGTGTAACCTCAGCGGTAACCTTAATTCCCTGTTCTTTGGCACGGCGAATATACTCAACCGAACCTTTGGTAGAGATATGAGCAATGTGTAGACGGCCTCTGGTAAGCCGGGTAATGGCTATGTCACGAATAACCATATTATCTTCAGCGGCGGCTGGCATACCACACAGCCCTAATTTGGCTGATATTATACCTTCATTCATCTGCCCACCTTTGGTAAGGGCAGTATCCTCGCAATGGTCAATAATCGGTAGAGCGACAGCACAACTATAATCCAGTGCTTGGCGCATCAGGTGTGAGTCTAACACTGGGCTCCCATCATCACTGTAAGCAATCACCCCGGCTGCAGCTAGTTCACCCATACTTGCTAGCTCTTTTCCTGTTCTGCCTTTGGAGATGCAGCCTATGGGCAGGACACGTATTGAGCCTTCGGTAGCGGCTGCGTGCTTGACATAATCTATAACAACTTTGTTATCAAGAGGGGGGTTAGTGTTAGGCATACAACAGATAGTAGTGAAGCCCCCTCTGGCGGCGGCTTGTGTTCCGGTAGCGATGGTTTCCCGTTCCTCAAATCCCGGCTGTCTAAGGTGACAGTGTAGGTCGATAAATCCAGGGCAAACTGTCAATCCTTGAGCAGGAAGGACATCGTATTCAAGCTGGGGTGGAATCGGTTCCCCCATACCCAGCCAGGAGATTTTGCCATCAGTAATCAGCAGATTACCAATCTCCTCTGTTCCCCGGCTGGGGTCAATTATATGACCACCACGAATAAGCATGGGTTTCATTGCTTGGTTGATGTTCCCCCTTTATAATTACTGGGCTTGAAACCGTGAGCTTCGGCTTCACCCTCTGAATCAAAAATAATCAGATTCTCTAGCTTAATTTTTCCAGTCCAATGGCTGTCCGCGCTATGGTATTTCTTGCTATCTAATCTCCCATCATGCCAATTAGAACTGGCGACATATCTCGGCTCGAACCCATGTTCACAGTACATACATCTAAGCGTTAAGGGTTTACGACTCACTATTTTGAATTTATGTTGAATGTACTTCTTTTCGGTGACTTGTGTGGATACACATCGTGGATTGGGGCAACTGACGCCAAAGTTCTGTTTATAATCCGGATAGTCTACTGGCGGATAGGAAATGTCTTCGGCGGGAATAGATATTTTATTAACCCCGAGTAAAAGGGCGACTAGTGCCATTCTCACCGGTACCCCCTGAGCGGCTTGTTTAAAGTACATGCTTCTCGGGTCAGCATCTAGTTCGTAGGCTAGTTCGTCGATACGCGGTAGCGGGTGCATGACCAGCGCTTTGCGGAAAGGCTTGTTGTTAAGCAGTTTTTTATCCACTACAGGATATTGGTTAGGCTCCTGTTCTGTTTCGGTATTGGTAAATCTTTCCTTCTGCGGTCGGGTAACATAGAGAGCGTCAACTCCGGCCTTTAACTCAACATCGATATTGATATCAGGCATCATGGCCAGCTGGTGTGGGCTGCCGGGTGTTATGTATATCGCATTCAGAGGGAAACGGTTACTTTTAGTGGAATAATCCAGGGTTTTACGTCTTTCCACTTCGCCACCGTATTCCGTACTTAATTTATCGAGAATATGTTCTGGTACCTCCAGGCCTGGGCTGGGACAGAAAAGGATGGTAGCTCCGAATTTGGCCAGAGCAAAGATAAGGGAATGTATAGTTCTTCCGAATTTTAAGTCTCCCCACAGGGCAATCTTTAGCCCTTTGATGGTATGCCTTTCCTTCTGAAGAGTATACAGGTCACATAGAGTTTGCGTGGGGTGCTGATGTCCTCCATCACCGGCATTTATTACCGGAATACCAGCGTAGTCGGCAACTACCTGGGCGGCGCCTTCCCAGGGGTGTCGGATGACAATTATATCGGCATAATCTCCAACTACTCTTGCCATATCAGCGATACTTTCCCCTTTGGCTAGGGAAGTTTCTCGGACATCGACAGCGCTGATGACATTGCCCCCAAGTCGATGCATTGCCGTCTCGAATGATAGTCGTGTCCTGGTACTGGGTTCAAAAAAAAGGCTGGCCATTATCTTACCTTGGCATGCTCTAGATTGTTCTCCTATGGATTCGGACATCTTGTCTGCTACAGAAAACAGTGCCTCCATTTCACCGTTAGATAAGTTGTCTATGGTTATTAGACTTCTATTTGCTAGGCACATAGTGACTCCTTTTGAAGTATCCTGCCTTTCCTAATTTAGTTGGGATCGGTTTGGGTTTGGTTGCACTTACAATGGCTACTTCATCTATGCCGTCGGTTTCTACTACTCCGACCTGTAGCTTTTCATGCTT
>CAYFEZ010000162.1:0-3500 GCA_964342215.1 uncultured Dehalococcoidales bacterium
GGCGAGTCCACTACAATACGGTGAGGCCTCACAGTTCTTTGAATTGGAATCCTCTTGCTCCTGAATCATTGTTGAAATGGATCCAATTATTATGATAAACTAACATTCAACCTGGACCATTTAAAGGGGGCAGGTCATAGCAATCTTGCAGCCGACAATGAGGATGCGCGCAAACTCGCCTTCGGGTTAAATCAGATGGACGGAGTCACTATATCGACGGTGAAAAATAATTAGATTGAATTAATTACTGGTAGGGTATGAGAAATGATTAACGGAAAGATTCATAGTGTATTAGGGCTAGTTGATCCAGAATTGATTGGTCCGACCCTCATGCATGAGCACGTGTTCCTTGATCACCGAGCCATGATGCGAGTACCTGACAAGCAATCTCCCCACTGGCAAGATATAAACGCGCCTGTTGACATTTCGCTGCTTAGTGCTCTCCGTCGCCAACCTCTGGGAACATGTCTCGACAACTTGTTGTTGGATGACGAGACAGTTGCCACTCGTGAACTCCTGAATTATGTAAAGGAAGGCGGTTCAGCAATCGTTGACTGTACTGTCAAAGGCATCAAACCGAATCCAATGGCCCTTCAGAGAATTTCCAAAGCGACGGGGCTACATATCATTCAAGGTACTGGGCTATACATTGAAAAATCTCACCCCCCGTGGGTTCGAATTGCGGATGTCGACGAGATCTCTGAATTGTTTGTCCGAGAATTGACTGAAGGAATAGACGATACAGGTGTGTGTGCGGGTATCATTGGGGAGATTGGAACTAGCGGTATTGAACGGATTGGTAATGGCGGACCAGATCAGCGTACCGGCGACATTACAGCAGAAGAAAAAAAAGTTCTTCGTGCTGCGGGAAGAGCCTCCGTTCTTACAGGGGCTGCCGTGACCGTGCACCTTGATCCACGCGGCAAGGGTGCATTCGAAGTTATCGATGTTTTAGCAGGGGAGGGTGTTGAGCCAGAGCGGATGATCATGGGACATATGGATGCTAATCCTAATTTTGATTATCACCTAGAAATCGCTAAACGAGGTGTTTACGTAGAATATGACCACTTTGGTCGTGAATACTACGCTGGCCATATGACACGCGCTTATCCATCAGACGAGCGAAGAGTGGAACTGCTGTGCGGTTTACTCCACGCCGGTTATGAGGATCATATACTTCTCTCACAGGACATCTGCATGAAGATTGATTTGCAGACCTATGGCGGTGTTGGATATCGCCATATACTTGGAGAACTCACAATGATATTCCGACGTGCCGGGATTAGCGACGTGCAAATCAATACTATGCTTGTGCAGAATCCCCAACGCGTGTTGTCCTTTTAGGAAGGTTCATTTGTGAGTTTGTTCCGATAGATGTTTGAATCTGTCTAACTGCTATACAGTGTCAGAATTAAATATATTGAAACGTAACAGATTGCATCCTAAAACTGGCTTAATTCTATCAGGTGAGGGTGTGTTAACTATACTTTTCAGTGCATCCAAGACTTCTCGCAGGCAACTAACAACAGAGTTCAGTTGTTCAATCGTGTGGGAAAGCAACACCTGGGAACAAAGTCATGCGGATCTCTGGTACGACCGGATAGCCCAGGTCATTGACAAAAATACACTTTTCTAGAAACATTTTGGAAGATGCCATGTCCCAAGTTTTACCTCCAATGATGACTGGAAAAAAGGGGAGTCGTTCCCTTGGAAGGCAATATCCCGGCTCCTACCAGCGAGTCCCGGAAATAAGACGCCTTATCAGACAGTCCTTTAACCATTTCTGGAGTGTTATTGAGAATACTAATCGCCTTATTGGTCAAGCAGGCAACTGACACGGGAAGTCCATTTGAGAAAATATGTGACCCCCCGTACTGTTTGACAGCTGCCAAAACTTATATTGGGATGGAACGAAACCCCCGGCCGTGCGCCAAGGACTTTGCCAAGGGATACGGTAACGATTTGGACGGATTCCCTGAAACCGAAATGCTCCACCACACCGCCGCTGGTGGCGCCCAAGGTATTCGATCCCATGGTCGTCGTTAAGATAACGAGGACATCCAGGTGGTTGGCGAGAGAGGCGATCTCATCCAGCTTCGCAAGGTTGCCTTCCATGGAGAAGACTCCGATGGTGAAAATGATTCGCACCGAGACGTGTCGGTATTTCTCAAGAAGGCATCCAGTGTTGCCATTTCATTGTGGGGGTAGACCAAACGTAGCTTTTCCTTGACAGCCATCCGTTAGCCATCAATGAGACTCGCGTGGTTGAGTGCATCGGACAGGATGAAGTAGCCGTAATGGCAAATGACAGGTATCAGAGTCGTGTTGGCGATCCAGCAGGAAGTATAGGTGACGGCCTCCCAAAGGCCGAAGAAATTGGCCTTTGCCTTTTCCAGGGCAAGGTAGCGGCGAAGTTAAAGTATATAAAGCATACCGAAAAGGTGCCTGCTCCATAGAGCAAGATCGCATCTCTTCCCCACGGCGACCTTGTCTTTGACAATTCAGTAGACCAGTTAGTGGGCGATGATGGGCATGGCCCTGAACATGTGGGAGCTGTCAAGGTAAACGGGGACGCCATTGGTGGCAGCCAATTCGGTAACCTTGCTCATGTTGTCTTCGGGCAATGCGAATCCCTTCCGCGTGTTGGTTCGTGTTCTCCATCAGGACCAGACTGCCCCTCGGCGGCCCGTCTACGAGTTGGTGAGCCAATGCGCTTACAGCCAGGGAACAACCTTATCTTCTCAAAATTTAATGGCTGGCGTTTCAGAACCCGCTGTGATTATGGCCTCGGTAAGCTGGGAAATCCGAGTGCAGATCGAACGGCTCTGCGGCTGCCGTTCTCTCCTTCGACCGAATGGTTGACCTCACTTTTTGTTACTGCCGAACCACTCCTGGAACTGATTATCCTTGGGCACCCGGCACTTGTGGTTCACCGGGGGCAAAGGTAAGGAGGCGCGCCGGAGTTTCCACCAGAATGTTGTGGATGGTTTCCTCGTCGAACCCTTTGCGGTACATCAAGGGCACCACGTTGGCCGGGATGTGGCCATACCCGTGTCCACCGTAGCGAACGAGCTGATGCTTAAAGCAAATGTCGTGGGAGATGACGATCCGGTCTTCGAAGCCTTCGGTGATAAGCCATTGGAGCCAGCCCAAGCGCCGAACATCGTTGGGCATGTCGACGGGAATAGTCCAAGGATAATAGGAGTTCTCGCTACCGAAAAGGTCGTATTCGAGGACACACCCACTTTCGGCTAGTTCTAGGATCTTATCCTCATTGTCCAGTGTGCGGTCCATATGGCAGATGACTGTCCGGCCGAGGTTCGCCCCCGCCCCAAGAAGGACTTCTAAGATCTCCCCGGGCGCCTCGGGATGGCGGCCAGGATGTATTGTCAAGGCGGCGCCAGTTATTCGTTGCGCACGCCCTGAAGCCCTCAGAACCTTGCGTTCGGTGGAGCTCAGTGGCCAGGAACAGCCGACCTCGCCGATGATACCGGCACCGA
>CAYFEZ010000163.1:0-3497 GCA_964342215.1 uncultured Dehalococcoidales bacterium
TGAGTGCCGGCGTTCCTTAGCCTGTATCGCTGCTTGGGGATAGGAAATAATCACTTCACCAAGGTGCCGTACTCCGTCGGGAGGAGGAATAAATGGGGGAAAATCTTTCTCTACTTCCTCTAAAGCCGAAAAGGCCAGCACATCAGTAGGCTCGTCCTTTCCCCGGTAGCGATAATTTAGCTGCTGCACCCTTTCCTGACCAGTAATAACCAGACTTAGTTCCATATTGGAGCCAGTATCTTGGGTAATCAGGACTTGTTTAGCTATGTGTTGGAGCCAACTTATTTCATAGTCTCCTTGGAATTCGGTGTCAATTAGAACATTAATTTCCACGCTATTTTGATCATCATAACACATCCCCCAAAAGCCCTCAAACGAGGTTTGAGCAAAATAAAGGGCTGTGATAAAATGTAGAAGGTTATTGTTGACTCTACAGACTGGAGGAGGGATCGCATAGTGGACTAGTGCGGCCGCCTGCTAAGCGGTTACCCTGAGAGATTGGGGTCATGGGTTCGAATCCCATTCCCTCCGCCATCGGCTAGTTATTTGGCCGCTGGTAAATAGAGAAGTAGTGTACCCATTGAATAAGCGGTATATTTTCAATACTAGATAAAGCAAAGTAGTATGTCTCAGTATCATATTTGGACTATCGGTTGCCAGATGAATAAGGCGGAATCAGAGCGTCTCGGTAGTTACTTGGAGCAATTAGGCTACCAAGCTACGGATGTCGCCGAGGAAGCCGATTTCATTGTGCTGAATAGCTGTGTGGTGCGCCAGAGTGCCGAGAACCGCGTTATTAATAAGCTAGATGCCATTGAGTCACTAAAAAGGTCATGCCCGGGTATGACTCTGGCAGTTACCGGCTGTCTGGTAAACTCTGAGGTGAGCGAACTCAAGAAAAGGTTCCCTCAGGTTGACCAGTTTTTTAAGCCTGGAGACTATCCAAACTGGTCAGAGAAACAGGGTGAACCGTATTCAGTTTTGCCTCGGCGTCCGTCACCGACCACTTTTGTACCTATCAGTCAGGGTTGTAATAATTTCTGCTCCTATTGCATTGTCCCCTACCGTCGCGGTCGGGAAAGAAGCCGAGCCGTGGCCGAAATAACCTGCGAAGTCAGGGAATTAGTACGTCGTGGAGTAAAAGAGGTGACCCTGCTGGGACAAAATGTGGATTCATATGGGCGTGACCTATCTGACCAGCCAGACTTGGCCGACTTGCTCGGAGAGCTAAACGCGATAGAAGGGTTAGTTCGCATTCGCTTCTTGACTAGCCACCCTAAGGATATGAGCCGGAAGCTTATTACGGCGGTGGCTCATCTGGATAAAGTCTGTGAGCAAATAAATCTCCCCGTCCAATCTGGTCACAATGATATTTTACAGGTAATGAGGCGGGGCTATACCGTCGAGCACTATCGCGAGCTTATTACTGAGATACGTAGTATAATACCTGGGGTAGCCCTGAGTACCGATGTCATTGTGGGTTTTCCATCGGAAACCGAACCGCAATTTCAGCAAACATTAAACTTGCTCGCCGAGTTAAGATTTGATACCGTTCATATAGCTGCCTATTCACCAAGAATAGGGACTATTGCCTTCGATGAATTTGAGGATAATATTCAACTGGCGGAGAAAAAAAAGCGACTGAAAAAGATGGAGCGACTCCAGGAGGGAATCGTTACTGAAATTAATGCTCAGTTATTGGGTAAGACGGTTGAAGTGTTAATCGACGGTAAGAAAGGGGGTAAGTGGCAGGGTAGAACTCGAACGGGTAAACTGGTATTCTTAAGTGACTTTAACAGTTGTCTAGGGCAATTGCTGAGACTTAGGATTGAAAAGACGAGTCCTTGGTCACTACAGGGTAGTGTTGAAGCTAAATAGTAAAAACTAATATACTGTGATAAGGAGGTACAATTGGGAAGCAAGAAAAAGTTACATTTGGGGTTAATACTTGGATTACTTATCGCTACCTCGGTATTTATCGGCGGTTGTGTTCCCGCTACCGGAGGAGAAGAGGGAGGATTCGATTGGACTCTGATTATTTTTCTGGTGTTGATTTTCGGGCTGATGTATTTCGTTATGATTAGACCGCAGAGAAAACGGCAGAAGGAACACCAGCAACTGGTGCAGGAATTGCAAAAAGGTGATAGGGTGGTTACTGCCGGTGGTATCTACGGAGTGGTTGACAGCATTAATGATGATAATGTATGTATGAAAGTGGAGTCAGGGGCGATAATGAGGGTAGCTAAGGGTAGTGTTGCCCTCAAACAAGAGCGATAGGGGATATCTATTCCCCAGAGAAGATGGAGTGTGATGCGGGGGTAGTGTTGTTCCTATCAGCACTCTCCCCAAAGGCTAGACATCAGCTGTGCTAAGCTCTGATTGCTTTTGGTAAGATACCCTTCGGAAGACTAGGAGGGGAATGGCTACTGCTAGGGTCAACAAAGCAACCCATTGAGCTTGATTTAAAGATAGCAGGACGGTATTACTGTCCAGTCGCAGGAAGGAAAGAAAGAAGCGACCAACAGAATAAAGAATGGTGTAAAGCAAAAAGAGCGAGCCGTCGGGTTTAAGGCGTCCCCGCAGTTTCCAGAGTATTCCGAAGATAAAAAGGTCCATCAATAACTCGTAGCCGACTGCTGGGTGTTGGGGGCTGCGACCATAGCTTGGGCTATGAGAATGGGTATAGACTACCCCCCATGGTAACCCGGTGGTGGTGCTGAACACATCCCCGTCAATAATGCAGCCGATGCGTCCGGTCGCCTGAGCTAGGATAAGCCCTGGGGCAATCTGGTCGGCATAAGGAGCCAAATAAAAACCCTTGTCTTGGATCTTGGCAAAAATTAAGGCGGCAATTGTTCCTCCAAGAATACCTCCCCAGACCGCTAAACCACCCCGCCACACGGCGAGAATCAGCTCCGGATTAGCTAGGTAGAACTCCCAGTGGTCTACTAGGTGCAACAGACGGGCACCGATGATACCCCCGAGAATAGCCCAGGGTGCTAGTGAGTAAAATGTATCTCTGGAAAGTCCGGCTTTAGCCATCAGGCGGGCTGAGAAAAATACTCCTACCGCTATACCGGTTACCATAAACAGGCCGTGCCAGGATACAGAAAAAGCGCCTACGCTAATCAGAATAGGGTCTATCCCAATGCTTATCATCTATCACCTCCTTTTTGTTGTGCAGGTAAGAGTTTTACTCTGGCTATCAACCAGTATTGTCACCGGGCCATCGTTGTGGATTTCTACCTGCATATACTCCTGGAAGCGCCCGGTCTCTACCCTTAGCCCGGTAGCCCGAGCCTGTGCCACAAACTGGGCAAACAGCGGCTCCGCCTGAACTGGTGGTGCTGCCTCAACAAAGCTAGGACGACGTCCCTTTTTGGTATCAGCCAAGAGGGTAAACTGGCTCACCACCAGCAGCTCACCGCCAGTAGCCAGAGCCGAAAGGTTAAACCGGCCGAGCTCGTCAGAAAAGATCCGCAGGTCTGCTATCAGCT
>CAYFEZ010000164.1:0-3430 GCA_964342215.1 uncultured Dehalococcoidales bacterium
CGAGAAGCCGCGCGCGGCGACGCACAAGGGCGCCGTGCGGACGCCTTCAGCTGGAGCTTTTCCATGCATGAAACCTTGACCAGCCGGAAGTAATAGAGCCTACCTTTGCGTCCAGGCCATCAGATGCCACCAGTAAACCATTGTAATTAAACAAAGAAGGAATGGCATTTTTATAGTTCTGTAGCTGAGTATAGGCTTTTTTTACGGTTGCATTCTCATCGGCAGGGTTTTTGAGTTCGATTACTACAAGTGGCAGACCATTAACGAAAAGAACTATATCCGGTCTTCTGTGTATATTCTCCTCTATGACCGCAAACTGATTACAGACAAGAAAATCGTTCTGGTTTAAATCTTCATAATTAACGAGCCAGACCTTATCGCCTTTCAGATTTCCGTCTACATTGTACTCAACCTCAATTCCGTCAGCCAGCATCTGATGGAAGGCTTCGTTGTTGGCCACTAAATCCTGTGTTGGAAGGTAAAGGACTCCTTTCAGTGCCTGTTCCCTGGCATCAGTTGGAATGTCAGGGTTTATGGTATCAATGGCATTTTTGAGTCTGTCTATGAGTACAACATCTGAAAAACTCTGCCTTTCAGGGAAGTCACTATCAGGGGCAATGGTTGAGGCAAAGATATATGAGTAATCCTGCTCTTCCAGCAAGTCAATGGCTAATAGCTCAACATCATCTTCTGTTATTTTTTTATGACGCATTACAATTATTAAATATTAATTTAAATATACCTACTTGAACCTTGAAGACACATATTCGTTAACTTCACTTAATTTCAATTCCTGAGAAGAATTTCCGCTTCGGACATAAAACTTTTCAGTCTTCATACCACTTTTATCAGCTACTTCAAGATAGATAGGTGATTCCCCCTGAATAATATCAATTTTACAAATTTCTTTTTCATCTATGGTATGAAATTTAATATTTATATTTGATGTCGCAAATGCTGTCCCAAATGTTTTATTCAGTAAATTCCTTAAATGAAGTTCAAACGCATCTTTGTCTCCATTAAGCGAAGTATAATCTCTGTCTAAACCCAAAATCTCTCCATCATCATTTACTCCAATTATTAATGTTCCACCTTCACCATTGCTAAACCCTGCTACGGTTTTCAAGATCACCTGCTCCAGTTTTTTATCAATTTTGTTTTCCTGATAACTCCATCTAAGCGAAGATTTAAATTCAAGCTCATTACTTTCACCTTCTTTAATAAGCTCATCAATTGGCATTTTAACAACGCTTTCAGTAGTAATTGTAATACTTTCTAGAAAATCATTTAGCTCTTTAGCCAGAATTTCACGCCTAGCACTTAAGAACTTCTCAAAATTTTCTAATTTCCATAATTCTTCCTTCTCAGGTATGGATTGTAATTTAAGTGCATTTGGAAATGTCTTTTTAACGTTTGTGAGATAGTCCGAGGCAAGTATATTGCTCTTCCCTCGATTTGCCGTCTGAGTGAGTATCGCCCTGTTTGTTATTTCTTGCGCCAAAGCATATTTAAGTCTATTATTAATGCTATACCCTTCATCCTTTAAAACTGAGTAGGGAAAAATATGATCCCATTCCAAGCTATATTTTATGCCCATATTTTGTCGTATGCCTATGCCTGTAGTAAGGCACAATGCATTACGGCTTTTAAAATACCACCTCATTAAGCTGTATAAGGCATTACGAACATCTACTCCAACGAACTCATCGGTAGTTATTTCAAGGGAACGTTCTGCTCTAATAATATTCAATAGCTCATCAAAAGGATTATCAGAATTAACAACAACCCCAATATCTTTGTCGAGCTTTTGTGGAAGTTGACTGATATAACGTTGGCGAATTTGGGAGTAGTAAAACCATTTAATGATCTTCTTTATTTCAACTTGATTTAATTTTGTATTTCCTCTTTTAAATGTATATACAATTACGGGAACTAGGGCATAAACAGAATTGATTTCTTTAACGTGATCTATATAAGCCTGACTCCTCATAATATTAATAACATAATCTAATACGTTTGATTCAAGTTGTTTCCATGCATCTTTTAAGGGTGTTAGATTATCAGGACTATGTAGTTTTGTCATGTCTGAGCCTATATTGTGTAAGATGCCGAGAAGACAATAAACAATAAAATCCAGGTTAAAAGCAAAACCTTCCTGCTTTAATGTGGAAAGTTTAGCTTTAAAGATTTTCCTTGCCTGTGGCCAATAGCCGGAAATTTGTGCTAATGCCAATTCTGCTTCGGTTAAGTTTACACCACTGGCATTAACAATGTAAAAAATGTCAATAGCCTCCTTAAGGCTGGCTTTGATCGGAACGGATTGTTCAACAAAAGCCAAATCAGGGATTTTCTCTACTGCCCTATAATTATCATAAATAATATCTTCCTCTTCCCTTTTAAGAGGATCTCCATTGGCTTCAATTTTTTTTATTATTTCTCTGTCTCTAGTTTTACGTTGGAATATTTCTGTAATATTTACCCATAAAGGATTATTAATCATTTCATTTTTTTTGTAATATTGAAGCTCTAATGATTTCAGATTAATATATAGTCCACGAGTGTCAACGGTAATTTCTTCGGGCTTGTAATAAGGAGGTATTTTACCTCTGATTAACATATAGAGGGTGGTGATTCGCTGTTGACCATCAAGAACAATTTTTACCGCACCTTGGCGTTCTTCATATTCCCAGTTACCTTTAAGCTCCGGAGGTTTGTTTGTTTCCCAAGTAAGCATTGTTCCAGTGGGATACTCCTTTATCAATGAGGCAATAAGTTTTTTCGCATCATTACGTTTCCATACATATTCACGCTGAAATGCTGGAACGAAAAGCTGGTTTTCATCAATTTTGTCTAAAATTTGCGAAATCTTCATTTTTTCCCCTTTTTATTAACCACATTCTTTTACCCTGATTTGACCTGACATTAGTTTGGGTAACAGGATGTCTCGGGTTTTGGTGAGGGTTTGGATGTTTTTTTGATTTGCAGCTACTTTCTTTATAACTTTATCAGTAAGTCTTGAAATCGATTCAACAACTTTCAAATCAACAGGTAAAGGTGTTAAATATTCTGGAATTGCTTTTTTACTTAAATGCAAAACCGTTGTACCATTTGAATAGCCAACACAATGGTACTTAAATCTTCTATCACGCATTAAAAAGTATAAGAATGCTTTACTTATTTTGTCAACTTTGGGCTTAACTTTGACTAAATCCATTGAGATAATTAACTGCTTATACCCCTTAACATTTTGAACTATAACTGGATTTCCTAAAACCTCTGCATCCTGAGTTAAATCTGTATGAGCAACAACCAAATCGCCTTCTGAGACTTTATGAGTGTTGTTATATTTACCAGTATATTCTTTGTATCCATCTATCTGCGTATTTCGGCGAAGATTACCACCTGTTCCGGTCCAAAGTTACCACGGATC
>CAYFEZ010000165.1:0-3426 GCA_964342215.1 uncultured Dehalococcoidales bacterium
TGAAGCAAGTCCGGAAGAAGTGGGAAAATTAGCAGAGAAGATGGAACGGTCAAGACAAATGACGGGACAGGCAAAAGGAAGTGGATGGAAATATGAATCTTGGGCAGGCAATAAAGATCCACATGGATCTGATTTAATAAAGACGACACCGAATCAGAAGAAGAGGGAAAATTGGGAACGAATAAAAAGTAATAAACCGATTCACACACAGTTAGAGAATTTAAAAAAATTTCATCAGGGAGATAGCGAACAGTTGAATCGAGTAGATAAAGCAGCTCCTGATAAAAGAAAATTGCTTAACTATAATATTGGCAAAAAGGATTTCGAATATATTTAAAATGAAACGATTAAAAAATTTAAGAGAAATGATGCAGGAATCTTTAAATGGACAAACTCCAACTTCCAGTCCAAAATTTATGCAGCTGCAGATAGACGTGGCAACACAGCTTAAGGACCATGTTTTAAAAGGCATTTGTACATACTGCGGTGACAGAGTATTTCTGAAAAAATTTAAAACTCGTGAAGAGAAGCACGACTATCATCATCATGGAATGTGCCACGCATGCATAGTTGAAATGCACAAGGAACCAAAATCTCAGGAGGATCTAAGATGGCAGAATTAAAAAAAATAGATGATCAAATTATTACAAGACAGATCCCAATTCGTAAGCTTAGTGATTGGGGATGGGATAAAAATTTTAATACCCTAGAAGAAGCAGCCGAATTTTTACTCGCTTATGCAGCTGACTTAACGCCGATGGCTAAGGACTGCATAAAGCGATTAGAAACAAAAGAAAGGATAATTCAACAACTTACCAATCAAATTAAATCATTAAAATATAAATTAAGGAGGAATATTACTAATGAAAAAAATCAAGATCGACAAATCTAAGCTTGGCGTTTCGGAAGATTACAACGAGTCAGCTGAAGGAATTAAACGAAGTGACACGGATGTAATCATCATGGAAAAACCACGTAAAACATGGTGGTTTAGAGCTTACGGAGAAAGTTTAGAGGATCTAACACTTTGTATGTCAGTTGCAATGAAGGGAGCAGATAAAATGGATGCTGACTTTCTTGTGTATGGCAGCGAAGAATTTAAGGATAGGGTAAGAGAAGATTTTGGAGGAGGAAAGTTATTTTGGCCTGTACTCTATAGAACCGTTTCAGGAAAGTGCGGAATCTATAATCTAACCAAACCTATCATGCATTTTGGCCAAACTAATTCATGGTTACAAAGTGCTTTGAATGTTGTGGAGCTGGCACAACACAAGTGGGTGCGTATGCAATCAAATCAAGATGCGAACGGTTACGATTGCTGGCAACATATACATCAAGAAACGCTTCCTCAAAAAGAATTCAGTAAAACTTTAGAAGAAGCAATATCTCAAGGCTGGGGAGATTATATTCTTACCGCAGAAAATTATGATGACAACTCTCTTGTCAAAGATCATTTGTCAGGTGTCAAGGTTGATTTCAGCAAACAATTTAAGAAAAAAAATGACAAATAAATTTGAAATAGCGAAAAAGGTAATTCTTAGAAGGCTCGATAAAGCTGGAACGTATAGACCTATTGATGAGGATGTTGCGCGTAGAATAGTTTGTTCAGTTTTAGATGCCTTCATTAATACTGATGATAGGAAGGAGGATGGTCCTTATGTTGCTTGAGGTAATAAAAGATAATTTTAATCACATAGTTGTTTTTGACACCGAGTACAGGCAGCCTGCGGGAGAAAATCCAACTGTAGTGTGCATGGTATTAAAAGATATTATCACTGGTCGATGCCATAGATTAAAGGGGAAGGAGTTGCGACTCTTTCCCTTCCCTATCGATGATAATACCCTGTTCGTTGCCCATTATGCTGTTGCTGAAATCAGCTCGATGCTGTCACTCGGTTTTAAAAAACCCAATTTTATTTTTGACACACTTGTTGAGGACAAGAAGTTACGGTGGGGCAAGGTTGATGGGCAAAGATTCGGGTTGCTTGATTCCTGCAGGCATTATGGAATTAAAGAGACAATGTCGGTGCAGTACAAAGAATCTATGAGGAAATTAGTCATGGGAAACGAAAAATATACCACGCAACAAATGAAAGATATTCTCGATTATTGCGAGGAAGATGTTCTTAATACTGAAGATTTATTTATTAAAATTTTAAAAGAACATAATAGGGAAGGCAGTGATCCTGAAAAAATCATAACGCAGGCAGCATTTCATGGTAGAGCAATGGGAGTTTGTGCGCAGATAGAAGCTAATGGAATTCCTATTCGAACAGAAGCCCTGAATGATTTTAACGCACATTTTGAAGAAATAAAAAAGGATATAATTGTAAGAAATAATAAAATCTTAAATGTTTATGATGAAAATAATAAATTAAAATATAGTAAATTTTCAGATTTAATTCATCGACTGGATCTTCAGGATGTATGGGAGTTAAGCGAAAAGACACATAGATTTAGAACAGATAAACTTACCTTAAAAAAGCACAAAAAACATAAAGAAATCCAGCTGTTGAGGGAAACAAAAGAATTCGCTGACGCTAAAAATTTAAAAGGATATCAGGTTGGCAGTGATGGCAGAAGTAGAACTAGCCTGAAAATGTACGGTCAGATCACTGGTAGGACAAATGTAAGTCCAGCTGAAAGTCCGTTTGGAGCATCAAAATGGTTAAGAAATTTTATTGGTCCTAGTAATTCTTCAAAGGCTTTGGGATATGCCGACTGGGCAGCTCAGGAGGCAGGAGTCATGGCCTATCTTTCACAGGATAAAAATATGATTGCAGATTTTGTAACGAAAAATATTTATTTACTTTGTGCAATAAAAAATAACGCAGCTCCTGCAGGTGCAATTAAAGCGACCCATCCAGAGGTTAGAAACCAGTATAAAGTTGCATTGCTTGGATGTGGATACGGACAAACTTCTTTTGGATTAAAACATAAATTAGAGATTCCTGTTTATGATGCTGAAAGAATTATTGCCAATATAAAAAAAACTTATCCTGTATTCTTTACTTGGCTTGATGGAGCGGTGGCTATGGCTACAGGAAGAGGATTCTTTAGAACAAAATATGGTTGGCGACACTGGATAGCCAATGTGAAAAAGGAGAATACTCTGAAGAACTTTTTGATGCAATCACACGGAGCGGAGATAATGCGAAGGGCTATGATTGCAATCGATGAAGCTGGAATTGAAATCAATATGCCTGTCCATGACGCAATCCTGTTTCAAGTTGATAGAAAGGGCTGTGCTAAAAAATTTAGACTTGTAAAAAAGCTCATGGAGCAGGCAGCTGAAGATGTGCTTGGAGCTCCGATACCTATTGAACTAAAAATTATCAGAAAACAATATGATCAGGAAGAACAGGCTCAGGAAAAATGGAATCGCATCATGTCGATTTATGAAAAAGCAAGATGTAATAAAACATT
>CAYFEZ010000166.1:0-3424 GCA_964342215.1 uncultured Dehalococcoidales bacterium
CGTTGGGCCAATACAATAAACTATGAAATTGTGACTGCGTTACCCCCAAGACTGCCTCGGGTTTACCTGCCGTCCGCATAGTAACGACGGATAATATCTGCTACTGTCAACCAGAAAGATGCTTAACCAGCACGGACCTATTCTCTAAGCCATTGAGAGGCTAATTCCTGATAATAGTTTGTAGAGTATACGTACCCACCGCCGGGGCAACAGCATCTCCTTCTCCTGCTGATATGGAGAAATCGGTAAAGTCTGCCAATTGTTTATTAAATGGCTTAATCGTCTTTACGGCAACTTTGGCTAGCCAGAATGGTACCCGCGTAATCTTTGGCTTCTTACTTAATGTTGAAAAAGCGAGCTCTGCAATTTCCCCACAATTATATGTCATGGGACCACCTGCAGCCACTTCTGTTTCCTGACCATCAATATCATCGACACAAACCTTAGCTAGGTCAGCACCATGTATAGGATTTATCCTGTTCTCACCATTCCCAATCAGGTAGACCCTTCCTGATTTTGCCATCTTTAGAAATTCACTCATTTCTGAAAAATAGCCTGTTGGACGAATAACGGAGTATTCCAGCCCGCTGTTTTGCAAATATCTAACAAAATCCTCATGGGCTTTAATAATTTCAAAATGCTCATACAGGTGAGCATCGAATACCGAGACATAAATAAACTTCTTAACAGACCTTGCTAGAGCGATATCTATGATATTCCTGTTTCCCTGATAATCGATGTCTCTATAAGTGAGTTTGTCGTTCTGGCGGGTAATACCAATTTATGAGAATACGATGTCAATGTCGTCACAAATACCCTGTAATGTATCCGTTTTTGTAACCTCACCAACGAAAACGTCATCCGCTTTGTCTATTACTGCAGGTTACAAGAGTTGCCCGATATGGTCAAGTTTTTGAGAGTTTCGTGCTAGTGCTCTGACCCCATATCCCCGTTCCTTGAATTCACATGCCACAAATCTCCCGAGATAACCTGTAGAACCAGCGACTAACACCTTTTGCATTCACAATCACTCCTATTTAGCAACTTCGTGGTGAAGTTGTGCATCCATGGTTGATATATATTTTATTGAATAATTGAAGAAATAGCTTTCGCTTTCCATGACAGTCTATTTTTTTGTCTTCCGGCAGTATTGCAGCTTGCTCTAACAACACAATCTGGTTTTGTAAATCCCTTTTAACCCTGCTTTTTCAACTTCTCTGACTATTTCCTCCTCATCCTCTCTATAAACCCCCCAACTTTTTAGCAGTTCAGCGCTAAGTAACGAATACCCTCTTTTGCGTCCCTCTTTGGTTCTCATCATTCGCCCTGTATGGTCGATATAAGAACCTACCGCGAGCGTCTTTGGTAACTCCAAACAGGGTTGCCTGAGGCCTCTTCTAACTGCGTTATGACCCGCTATTTCCCCAATAACCATCGCGTCTAACAAACTTTCTCCGGGGGCAGCCTTATTTCCAGCGGAAAATAGGTTGTCAAACCCATCTACTCTGAGGGAATTATCCCGAAGAGTAATCGTAGTGTGGTGTATTGAGTGCCCTCGTTCTCCTGCAATCGGGTTAATAATGAGAGCGCCTTCAAAGCCGGGAAAACTTCTCAAGGAGTCAGCATATAGTGGAGTTGCAATTGTGGTCACCTTTGCCATGCCATTACCTATTTTCAGGAGTGTTAAGTGTTGTCCCAAAAACCCTTCCACCTTACCGTATCCCTCAGCTTCTAATTGCCCTGTTCTCCTGACCCGGTCTAGATTTGGTTGGATCAGGTCGGGAACGGGAACTTGTATCCAGCCATTCTCATTAAGCTCCGTTTTGACCGGCTCTGATAGGCTCCCTATGGCTACGACGACTGCGGTACCGACTGAACCCCATTGGCCAATAGTTCTTGCATACTCGCTTTGAAGGGCTACGGTTTCGGCCTTTTTTTCCGTCATGCCGCCAAGAGCACCAAATACGGCACACTGTAAACTACAGCCCACGCACCCGTAACCCCACTTGGTACAATCTGCTGTTCCCCTCATAGCTCCGGTAGCATCAATGAATACATCGGCTTCTATTGTGTTACCTCCATGTAATACTACGCATTGTACCCTATCGCCGGACACTTGCATGTCCACGACCCTCGTGCTTAACATAAATTCAATTTCTCGTTCTCGCAGTGCTTTTTGCATTTCTGAATCTAGTTTCGTTATTTCATAAGTTGAGCAAAGGCCACGACCGGGTAAATTTATCCCCTTGTGTAAGGCAATATTCTCAAAAACATCAAACAGGTCTCCCCCACCCAGGGCCCTTTCCTCGGTTACCGCCACATCTGATGCCAATAGTTTATATGTTCCAGCTTGGAATCCAACGCCACCAAGCACATTCATTCTTTCAATAAGGATTATGTCAGCACCGGCTTTTTTAGCTAGGACGGCGGCACTGAAACCACTGGGCCCTCCCCCGACAATAACAACTTTCATGATTGCACCTCCGTTAGTAAGTAGTCATAAATTGGGACATGCTGATAGTGAGGTTAAAGTATACTAACTGTATAAGTGGATATTATGCACATATCTCATGCACCTTTTACAGCCGGACTAATTTATTGCGGTTCAAGCTAACAATAAAGCCAGCTAGTAGAGAAGATTCCTGGCGTTGGTCTTGACCATTTTTTCGACATCTGTATCGAGTATGCCACGGTGTAGCATTTGAGTTATGAAATGTCTCATTGCTGCTACCGGGCGGAAGCCCCGGAAGTTACCTTGGTCTGTACCAATCACAATGTGGTCAGCTCCCACCACCTTATAAGCATCCATAAACTCGTCCCAAGAGAATTGGGGATAATCAAAAGCGTGACAGTAGAGGCCAATATAGGCGCCTTTCTCCGCTGCTATCTTCATTTGAGCTATGGTCATCTTACTGTTCGGTTGATTGGGGTGGACAACTTCCATCCGTTTGATTCCCATTTTTTTTGCTTCGTCAATTAAGATAAACCTCTCCTTTGTGCTAATGGCGCTCATGGCCAACACTTGGTCACCCTCAGCCATCAAACTAAGTATTTCCTTCATTAAAGGGAGAGGGTTATCATTCTCATCTAAAAGATCGATACCACCTTCCAGCCCCTCTAATTTGCGCTGGTGTCTTGAATCCACATTTGGTGGCCAGACAACTTTACCACCTATTCTGGAACTAGCAATTACAGCTTCGGGATTTAGACCTCCAACGGCATAGTTTAGGACAACTCCACCAAACACATCCAAACTTTGCTTGCCATGTTCGCCAGCCCACTGGTTAATGACCCTTTGTACCATAGCTACCATTGGTGATGTTGGGAAATGGTGACATTTAAAGACGGCAGCGGCCATTCCTGCCTGGCACGCTTCCATGGCCAGCTCAAGCATATCGCCCAACGGGCGCTGATATGGATCCGG
>CAYFEZ010000167.1:0-3422 GCA_964342215.1 uncultured Dehalococcoidales bacterium
GGATCATTTGAAATACAAGCTAGATGAATGACAATATCGTGGCCGGGAAGAACTTCATTTAGTTTTTTTTCATCCCTTATATCTCCTTTTACTATTTTTAAATTTGGGTTTTTTTCCAAAACCTCTTTTCCGTAAATCATTAAGTCAAATACAGTAACTTTATAACCTTTTCTTAATAAATAAGGGGTTAAAACTGCCCCGACATAACCCGCTCCTCCTGTAATAAATATTTTATTCATAAATAAGTTTACTTAAGCATATGCTCAAAAGTTTTAAGAATTTTAGTTTTGCTAACAGCTTCCTTATTGCCAATGGTTTTCGCAGATTGTGCTGCTGCTAAAGAACCTCCTAGTAAAGATAATTCTTTTGTAGATTTGCATTTGAAAAATAAAGCAATGATAGATAGCATTGCATCACCTGCACCAACTTTATCAACAGCGGTATCAGCAAAAGCCTCGCAAATGGTGAATTTATTTTTGTTTTTATTATATAGCAAAGCTCCTCGAGCGCCTCTTGTTACAACCAAATTACTTATATTTTGTGATGTTGATAATTTTTTCATTAAATATTTAATGTCACTATTTTTGTCTCTCAGCTCGTGTTGAATTTCATTTTCATTAATTATAACGCAATCTACATTTTTATAATTTCTCATACTATGATAGCCAATATTTGCGGCATTGATTTGCGCATTTAGTGCTAAATATTTTGAATATTTCGATATCAATTTTGCACTCGCTTTAGAAATTAAACCGTGCCCATAATCTGAGGTTATTATTAAATCGTGTTTTGATAATAAATTTTTAAGCAATTTTTTAAACTTCTTTTCATCCTTTTTTGTCAAAAGATCATCATTTATTGAATAAACTCCTAACATTTTGTTATAACTCAAATTATCCAAAAACCTTTTTTTAATAATTGTTGGTGATTTTTCTTTTTTTATATATTTAAAATTTACATTTTTAGGTAAATTTTTTTTAATATCTTTAATAAATTCTCCTTTTTCACCAACCATACTTAGTAAAGAAATTCTATTACAAAAAGATGATAGATGTCTGCAAATAGCGCCAGCACCGCCCAAATATTGTTCGCTTTTTATATCCTTTAAAGCTAAAACTGGTTCTTTTCCAGATTTACCAATAGCCTCACAAAAAAAATATTGGTCAATAATAATTTCTCCAATAACAAGAACTTTAATTTTTTTAAATTTTTCTACTAAATTTCTTATTTCATGAAAATTGTATTTGTTTTTTATTTTTTTTACTAAAGTTTTTTGTTTTGCCGAAAATGTGTCACTAAATAAGTTGATCAATCTGCTCGAACTAAAAGTTATATCTTTGGTATATACTATTTTTCCACCAAGCTTCTTGGTTGCTCTTACTTCATTCGTTATTTCTCCAGAAATATCGTTTTTATTATTTTTATAATCGGGTCCCTTACAGTAAAAATTTGGTTTAAGTTTTTTTATGACATGGACTGCTGTGGGTTTGTTGCTCAAAGCAACAAAGTCTACAGCATCTAAGGCTGCAACTGCCTCTAATCTGTATTGCTCATTAAAAACTGGTCTTTTTGGCCCTTTGTTTACATACCTATCAGAAGTAATTGTAACAACAAGTTTATCCCCAAAAGTTTTTGCTTGATTAAAATGTTTAATATGGCCTATGTGAAGAAGATCAAAGGTGCCGTGGCAAAGAACTATTTTTTTATTTTTAGATTTATTTCTTAAAATAATTTTTTTTAAACTTTCAAGTGTTAAAATTTTATGATTTGACATACTAGAAACTTTTATTTTTTTCCCAAATATTTAAACCAAATTTTAGTTGCTTCGCTTATGCTTTCGGGTGTCCATATAGGAGCATTTTTCCACTCATGTATTATTTCCATCATCATGCCCACTCCTTTATCAATTGGTATTTTTGGTTTCCAATTTAACTCAGATGTAATTTTTGATATATCTGCCAATGATCTATCTGGTTCACCTGGTCTTTTTGGCACATAAATTTTATTTCCTCCAATAATATCTGCAATTAAATTAACTGAAACTTCTTTTCCACTACCAATATTATAAATTTCACAATTTTTTCCTTTTTCTATTGCCTGTAAAATTGCATCAACTAAATCAAATACATGAATAAAATCTCTAGTTTGAGTTCCGTCACCTACAATCGTTAACGGTTTATTTGCAAGTTTCTGTGCTAAAAAAACGCCAAAGACTGCTCCATATGCGCCGCTAGTTCTTGAGTTGGCTCCATAAGCATTAAAAAATCTTAATGAAATATTTGGCATATTATATATTTTTCCCCAGTTAATAACCAACTGTTCCCCCAAAAACTTGGTGAGTGCATATGGGTACTGAATATCAATTTTAGCTTTTTCATTAGTTGGATATTTTTCAGGAATGCCGTAACAGCTGGCAGATGCTGCATATATTAGTTTTTTGATATTAGATTTTTTTGATGCTTCTAAAACATTTAATGTACCTGTTACATTAGTTTTAAAATAGTTATTTGGGTTTGTTATGCTAGGAACAATATCTGCAAGCCCAGCTAAGTGAAAAACCCAATCAATATTATCAAAATATTTATAGATAGATTCTACGTTATGTGAAATATCAACGTTTACAAATTCTACTTTATTTTTAACTAAATCTAAATTTTTTAAATTTCCAGTACTAAGATTATCAAGGATTATAACTTTATGGCCAAGTTTAACCAATTTATTAACTAGATTACTTCCAATAAATCCTGCGCCTCCTGTGACTAATGTTTCCATTTACTATATATTTTTATTCCAATAAAATTGCTTTTTATCTGGTATTTTCCAATTTTTTCCATATTTTTTTTCTAAATATATTTCTGGATTTGATGGAGTAAGGAAATTTTTACCATATATTTTTATTGGCACTAGTTTTTTTAAGTCCTCAATAGGAAAAGTAATGCCCCATGCTTCTTTATATTGAATATCAGATTCTCCAAGCCAAAACTCTTTGTTTCCAAGATTCTTTTTTTTATAAATTTCAATATCAGCAATTGTAAAAGGATATAAAACTTGCAACCTATTAAATTTATTACAAGGCTCAACTCTAATAGCTATAGCTCCACTTTTTATTAATAACGGAATTGAATCTAACAGTCCTGTTAATTGATCCTCTTTTATACCTAAATCTACATCGTGAGGTCTGCCGGCAGATGACCCTTGGCGCACTGCTCCCAAAAGCGTTCCTCCATTTAGGAAAAAATCAATTTTTTGCAATTTTAAAATATTAGAAATCTTAATCAAGATATCAAGTGCATAAATGTGTTTGGAGGGCAAGCTAATGTATAGTGGATACTTTAATCTTAAATAAAAAATTATTAAGCCAAAATATAAGTGACTTCTAATAATATTCATAATGTTTTTTATTTTCTCTTTATAAAACTCAA
>CAYFEZ010000168.1:0-3379 GCA_964342215.1 uncultured Dehalococcoidales bacterium
ATGGTGATAATTGGCATCTGCCGAGCCAGCCCCCCCAGCTTTCTCAAGTCACGCTCACCAGTATTGTGCATAACCAGTCCCGCCGTAGCAAACAACAGTCCGGTAATAACCCCGTGGCTAAACATCTGTAAGGTGGCTCCCGTCAAACTAACCTGGCTCAAGGCAAAAACACCAAGCAGTACATATCCCATATGGCTAATACTACTATAAGCAATCATCCGTTTCAGATCGGTCTGCCGTAATGTAACCGCCGCTCCATACAGCACGCTGACTATGGAAATTGCCACCAGAATGGAAGCGTACTGGTGGGCAACCTGAGGAAATAGGGTTACACACAGACGAATCATCCCATAGCCACCCATCTTGATTAATGCTCCAGCTAACATTACGCTCACCGCCGTCGGGGCATCGGTATGAGCATCAGGCAACCAAGTATGCAACGGAAAAACGGGTAACTTGACGGCTAGGCCAATGAAAAGAAGGAAAAAGATAGCCACTACAGGAATGGCTGCCGTGATTGGGGCGAGCCCGGTTTGAGCGATGTCCACCATGCTCAAGCTACCAGTAGTAAAGTACAGGATAAGGATGCCCGCCAGCATTAAGGCACTACCAAATAGTGTATAAACAACATACTTCATCGCTGAGTATTCCCTCCTCCCCGCTCCCCAGATAGAGATTAAGAAATACATCGGAATAATCTCAATCTCCCAGAAGAGGAAGAAGAGCAGGAGGTCCAGAGAGGAAAATACCCCCAAAATGCTTGTTTCCAGCAAGAGAAGCCAGGCAAAATACTCCCTAGGTCTAAGGTCAATTTTCCACGAAATAAGAACCGCCAAGAAACCTAAAAGGGCAGTCAGCACCACTAAAGGTAAGCTCAATCCGTCAACACCTAAATGGTAGTAAGCATTAATTGTTGGAATCCATGATACCGTTTCCTCAAACTGAATCCCCCCTAGCGATCGATCAAAGGTGCCGAAGATAACGAAAGACAAAACCAGTGGTACAAAGGTAAAAATAGCCGCAATATGCTTAATCGGCCGGGATGATAGACCCGGTATAAAGGCAATTAAAATTGCCCCGACCGCCGGCAAGAAGATTATGGTTGTCAGATAATTAAAACCCATAAATATTTATCCAAAGAAATACAGTACAAGAATAATCGCCAAAATACCGACACCAATAAACAGCCCGTAGAGCTGTAATTGCCCAGTTTGCACTCTCCTGAGAGCCCTACCCCCCGAGATAGTTACGTTAGTTACCCCATTAACTACCCCATCCACACCATTAGTATCAAATACCTGGAACGCAGCAAAAAGCCCTTTCAGTAGAACCAACTTGACGACGACATTTTCATATAGCTCATCAAACCAATATTTCCGGTAAAACAGGGTATATAACGGTCTAAAGAGGCTACCCATCCGCTCTGCTGAAAGCCACTTAGCACTGTACATAGCATAGGCAAGCAGAATACCCAATCCAGCCATTATCAGTGATACCCATGGCAGCGGATGAACAAAAATACCAAAGAAACCCTGAACAAAACCATGGGCTTCACCATGACCAAACAACTGCCCAAATTGCCCGGTAACATTCCAGAGTCCGGAAACCACCGCCAGAACAGCCAAAATTACCATCGGCATGACCATCACCGATGACGACTCATGAGGTCGCCCATGAGCCTCAGCACCACCCCCCCGATATTCGCCCCCGAAAGTCATAAATACCACCCGGAAAATATAAAAGGCCGTCATAAACACGGTTATCAGGGCTAAAGCAAACAATACTGGCCAACTTGCCAGTGAATTGATCAGGACCTCATCCTTACTCCAGAACCCAGCAAGCGGCCAGATACCGGCGATACTCAATGAGGCAATAACAAAGGTAGCATAAGTCCACGGCATTACCCGGCGCAGTCCACCCATCTGACGCATATCAAAAGTACCGGTAGCGTGATTAACACTACCCGCCCCCAGAAACAATAGCGCCTTAAAAAACGCATGATTAAACAGATGGAAAATACCAACAGCCACACCACCAGTCCCCAGACCCAGCATCATATAACCCAGCTGACTGATGGTAGAATAAGCCAACACCCGCTTAATATCAGTCATTACCAGACCCATGGTAGCGGCAAAAATAGCGGTGAAGCCACCTATGATAGCTACCGTGGCCAATGCCTCCACCGAATGCTCAAAGAGGGGAAACATACGGGCAACCAGAAAAACACCGGCTGCTACCATGGTAGCAGCATGGATGAGAGCGCTGACAGGGGTGGGACCCTCCATAGCGTCAGGCAGCCAGGAGTGGAGAGGAAACTGGGCTGACTTACCCACAGCCCCAGCAAAAATACCGATGGCCGCCCAGGTAAGGGCTGTGCCAACTAAAGCCCCAGATATAGCCAGGCTACGGAGTTCCGAAATATCAAAAGTACCCGTGTTTAAGAACAACACTAGAATTGCCGCCAGGAACCCGAAATCACCCAGACGGGTAACGATAAAAGCCTTTTTAGCGGCATTAGCGGCTGCCGGACGGTGAAACCAGAAACCGATAAGAAAGTAAGAGCATAATCCCACCAATTCCCAGAAGACAAATACGAAAATCAAATTATCCGCTAAAACCAAACCAAGCATTGACATGGTAAATAGCGACATAAAAGCAAAGTAACGATGATAACTCGGGTCTCCCCTCATATAACCCTGCGAATAAATCTGCACCATCAAACTGACCACGATAATGACGATAAGCATCACCACAGTCAACGAATCCATTATTAGCCCCAAATGAATAGTAATTCCGCCATCAATAACCACCCAACTGATATCAGGTATAGACAACTCATGACTGGGAGTAACGAGCACTGCTATTAGTGCCCAAATCGATAGGGCAAAAGACGCCAAAAGAGAGGCGATGATAATATAGCCACTGAGTTTGGGTTTATGATTTAAGAATGGTCTGATAAATAGAACTATTAGCATGAAGGAGAAGAACGGTATTAGAAAAATAAACCAGATCAACTGATGTGGCATTCCAGTCCCCTTAACACTTCTTGTAATAACATGCTTTTTATCATTAGACACCAAAATAGAGCGCCTTTTTGCCCTCTATTAACACCTTAAACTACCATTTCATCAAATTAAACTTAGTGGCGTCCATAGTTTCACGACTCCGATAGATAGCTATTATGATGGCTAAACCAACGGCTACCTCAGCCGCCGCCACTACCATAATGAAAATAACAAAGACCTGCCCCGTCAGTTGTAATGGCACGATATACCGCGAGAAGGCGACCATAGCGATATTTACCGCATTGAGCATAAGCTCAATAGACATCAGGATAACTATGGCACTACGCTTAGCCAGTGCCCCATACAACCCGATA
>CAYFEZ010000169.1:0-3333 GCA_964342215.1 uncultured Dehalococcoidales bacterium
GGGACAATGACTTTGACTGGAAACTCGACATCGACGGCGTCACGCTGCACGGGGAAGTGGGCAGCTATCAGCTGACGGTTTCGGTGATTCCCGAACCCGCCACATTGTCGCTGCTGGTACTGGGCGGGCTGGTGATACTGAGGCGGCGGAAGCGATAAATAACATCGCGTGCGAAGCACGTTCAAATAGAGCCCCGGCACCGCGGTGCCGGGGTTTTTTTATGGGGCCTGGGATCCGAACGAGGCGGGTGGAAGGGATGATTCGCGTTGCTATTTCGCTTGTCTGCGCTTTTTCGTTCTCTTTGGCGGCCGCTTCGTTTCCACATTGCGGTCTTTGTCTTCATAAAGCATGGGGGGACGGCCGATCACCGTACCCTCGGCGGTCTGCTTAATTGCGCCGACGGCTTCAGTCAGGCTGTTTGTTACGACGAACAGGTTCACGTCCTGAGGGTCGATTTTCCTGTAGCCCTTTTGCAGCATTGCGCTGCGCATCCATTTGCCCATATCGTTCCAGTAACTTCTGCCGATCAGGACCACGGGGAATCTTTCGGCTTTGCCGGTTTGGATCAGCGTCATGGAATTGAAGAACTCGTGCAGCGTTCCGAATCCGCCGGGGAAGCAGACGAACGAGCAGGAGTACTTCACGAACATCACCAAGCGGGCGAAGAAGTAGTGGAAGTTGATCGACACGCTGTGGTAGCGGTTGGACTTCTGCTCCCTTGGCAGTGTGATGTTGAGGCCCACGGAGATTCCGCCGACGTCGTGGGCGCCGCGGTTTGCGGCCTCCATGATGCCGGGCCCGCCGCCGGTTACGATCGCATAACCGCGTTCGGCCAGCATCCGGGCGAGTTTTCGGGCCTTGCGGTAGTCGCTGTGTGTCCGCGGAGTGCGGCTTGAGCCGAAAACGCTCACCGCCGGACCGATTCGACTCATCACGTCGAAACCGTCCACGAACTCGCTCATGATGCGGAAGACGCGCCACGGATCTTCGTCTATGAATTTCGGATGCTGTACTTTGGCCACGGTTGCTCCAATAACCGTCGGGGGAACGTTCCGATGTATAGCCTGTTTATCGGCAATTGACCTGTGGCGATGTTGGGGAATCTTGCGGTCCTTGGAGGAGGCGAAGCGGTGGCGGAGGTCAAGGGATTTGACAAACGCCCGAGTTTATTGCCTAATGCCGCCTTGGAGAGAGAAGAGATGCTACCAAAGAGATGTATTGTCCTGGCGTGGGCGCTGGTTCTATCGGCCGGCTGCGGGGGCGAATATTCCCTCACCGTGGGCGACCAGGTGATGCCGGCAGTGGGTCAGGCAATGGTGGTGGCCCGTCTGCGGCGGAATGACTTTTTTGTGCTGGACCTGCCGGTAAAGCAAGCGACTTTGCGGTTCCGCATTGCCGAGGGTCCCCAGCGATGCGCCACCACCGACAAACTGGGATACGCAGCCGCCCAACTCGACGTACCGGCGGCGCCGGGGCGGTATGTCGTAACGATTGAGCACCAGGACATCCAGGGCGACGAGGTAACCGCTGAGGCGCCTGCGTACGTCTGGGACGCGCAAAAGCCCGTCATCGCCGTGGACCTTGACTGCCTGCCTCGCCGCCGGCAGCGACAAGATGTTGCTTCTGCTCGGCTTGCGATAAACCGCCTGGGTGGGGCGGCGAACATCATCTACCTCACGCGCCGCTCGACAGGGAGTCATGAGCAATGTCATGAGGACCTCAAGGCCGATGGTTATCCTGACGGGCCCGTGCTTCTTTGGCGCAGGCAGCGGTGGCATATTGTTCCCGGGCGGTACAAGATCCCAAGGGTGGTCGTTGAGTCGCGCCTGGTGAGCCAACTGAAACAGTTGCGAAGAGACTTCGCGGGCCTCTCGGTAGGAATTTGCGACTCCTCGCTGGCGGCCGAGGCGTTTATCCGGGCCGATATGACGGCCGCGGTGATCGGCGGCGCGTCGGTCAAGGCCGATAAGGTGAACCGTTTTGCGAGTTGGAAGGTGTTGGCTGAAGAAGGCTTCCAGCAGCGGCAGTAGGTCTGCAATGTTGGATTTATGCCCGCAAAAAATCGTAGTGTTTCTGCCCAACTGGGTGGGTGACGTGGTGATGGCCACACCGACGCTCCGCACGCTGAGGCGGCAGATGCCCAAAGCCAGGATTACATACTTCGGTCGGCCGGCGGCATTGGACGTTCTGGGAGGGACGGACTGGGCGGATGACATGCTGGTGGCCAAGCCGAAGGCCAAGTCCCGAACTATTGGGCTTGTCCAACTCAGCGGGGCACTCCGTCGCGGCGGTTTTGACGTGGCGATTTTGCTGACCAACAGTTTCCGCACGGCGCTGCTTGTGCGCCTGGCGGGCATCAAGCGTATTGTAGGTTACGACCGTGACGCACGGGGGATGTTTCTGACCGACAAACTACCACCCCCGCGCGATGACAGCGGGCAACTGCTGGTCGTTTCGGCTATTGACTATTACGCCGATTTGGCGGCGATACTGGAAGTTGCCGTGGAGTCTCGCCGGATGTGGCTGCCGGTGACGACCGGCGACGAGGCGGCGGCTGATGAATTTCTTGCCTCGGCGGGGGTAGACGGGGCGGGCCCGGTGGTGATGTTGAACCCCGGCGCGTCATTCGGCAGCAGTAAGATGTGGGGGCAGCGGCAGTTTGCCCGGGCCGGCGACATGCTCATCGAACGCCGCCGTGCTGCGATCATTATCAATGCATCGCCTGCGGAACGCCGGATAGCGTGCGCGGTGGCAGACGAAATGCGGAACAAACCGGTAATCAACTTTGGCGAGCGGGACAACACACTTGGCCTGCTCAAGAGCCTACTGAAGCGCACGGAGCTGCTGATCACCAACGACACCGGTGCGCGCCACATCGGGGCGGCTATGGGCGCCGCGGTGGTTACTGTTTTTGGAAGCACCGACCCGCAGTGGGCGCGAATCGACTACAGCCGCGAACGAATCGTGAAAGTGGATGTACCTTGTGGGCCGTGCCGACAGAAAGTCTGTTCCCAGCCCCCGGGGTCGGTGTACCATCAGTGTATGGAGAAGATCACGCCACAGATGGTGGTGCATGCGGCTGAGGAATTGCTGGACGAACCTGCCGAGCGGGCTGAGGGGGTAGTCCGGACATGAGTAGCCAGGACGATTCCACTTGGCCGCTGCCGTCCATGCTGGCTGCGGCAGGCCTGGATACCGTCGAAGGGGCGTTCGCCTATAGCAGCGGGCGGGACATAACGGTTGTAGGCCTGGGCCACCGCCAGAGGTGGACGTTGACCCTCTCCGACCCAACCGGACAACCGCAGCTGCTTTTCATGAAACGCTATGGGCGCG
>CAYFEZ010000170.1:0-3326 GCA_964342215.1 uncultured Dehalococcoidales bacterium
TGACTCACTTTGCTTCTGTCAATTGGCATAATGTTACTTGTCATTATGATTCTTCAAGATCGTTTATCAGTAGTAAGAGAGCTTTCCAGTCATAAACGCGTTTGCAGTTTTTGCACGGTAAGGAAGCCTGACCTTAAAGCTACGCCTCCTCTGGCTCAATCTTGCCCAGCTTTTCCGGACTATCTACATGGTCAACGTATAAAACTCCATTCAGGTGGTCCATTTCGTGCTCCAGAACTTGTGCTAAAAGTTCCTCTCCTTTAACCCGTATCTCCTTCCCATTCCGGTCACACCCCTTAACGGTAACCGACTCCGCACGTTTAATTTCCCCAACATAGCCAGGAATACTGAGACAACCTTCAATTACCAGGCGTTCACCTTTTCTCCGCACCATCTGAGGGTTAATCAGCACAATATTCTCATCTCCGGGTACTTCGATGACAATCACACGTTGGAGAACACCGACCTGTGGCGCCGCCAAACCCACCCCTGAAGCCAAGTGCATGGTCTCAATCATATTCTCTACCAGCTTCTGGATAGCGCCATCAATAACCTTAACTCGCTTCGACTTCTGCCTTAATATAGGATCAGGAAGAACACGAATGGGAAGAATCGCCATATAACCTTCACCGATAAAACGTTTCTAGGCAATTAAATTATAGCTGATTAAGGATGAATTGTGAAGCCTTAAACCACCCCCATCGGGTCGATATCTATTGTCCATCCCCGGGGAAAAGATATTTCGGAGAGAAAATCAGAAAGTTCAGTACCACGAAGTATGATCTGCCAGCGAAACCGACCACGTATCCGGTGAACAAACGCCGGCGCTGGCCCAATCAGACCAAGGCCAGCTATACCCCTTGAATCTCTTTCCTCAATAAGCCAACCTTTCATTCTTTCCGCCTCTCTCTGGCAAAGGGCATCATTAGTATGACTATAGATAAGGCTGGCCAACCGGGTGAAGGGAGGATTATGGAGCTGGCGTCTATTGGCAATTTCCTGCTCATAGAAAAGGGCATAATCATGTTTTGCAACGGCTTGAACGGCATAATGTTCGGGGGAATAGGTTTGAATGATAACACGCCCCCCTAAAATGCCACGCCCAGCCCTCCCCGCAACCTGACTCAGCAACTGAAAGGTTCTTTCCCCAACCCGGAAATCAGGCAAATTCAGGCCAATATCGGCACTAACTACCCCTACCAAAGTAACCAAGGGCAAATCCAACCCCTTGGCAATCACTTGCGTACCAATAAGAATATCGGCATCATGAGCACGGAACTTCCCTAATATCGCTTGGTGAGAATCTTTCTGCCTGGTGACATCGCTATCCCAACGCAACAGCCTGGCCTGAGGTAAGATGTCGCCGGTTTTTTGCTCCAACCACTGGGTGCCAACGCCGAGAAACTTTATCCGCCGACTCAAGCACCGGGGGCAAACCTGCGGAACCGATGTCCGGTAGTTACACTGGTGGCAGACTAATATATTCCCGGCGAAATGATAAGCAAGGACAACCTCACAACGCTTACAGCGGAGGACAAAGCCACACTGACGACATTGAACAGAGGTAGCCCCACCCCTCCGGTTAAGAAATAGCATCACCTGCTCACCACTGGCCACCGCTTTAACCATAGCCTGCGACAAAGAGCGACTAAACAGGCTCCGGTTCCCTGCCTTAAGTTCCTGCCTTAAATCAACTACCTCAACCATGGGCAAGGCAGCGCCATCATAGGGAGTAACCCGCTCCGGGAGTGTAAGCAAACGATAGTCTCCTCTTTGAGCCTGGTAAAAAGTCTCTACATCAGGGGTAGCGCTACCTAAGATAACTACTGCCCCGGTTAGTTCGGCCAGCTTTATCGCCACATCTCGAGCATGATAACGGGGTGATGTATCCTGCTTATAGGTCCACTCATGCTCCTCATCAATAACGATGAGACCCAGGTCAGGTTGTGGGGCAAAAATAGCACTCCGTGGTCCGATAGCGACATCAATTTCCCCGTTTCTAATTCGATGCCATTCGTCAAATCGCTCACCAAGGGAAAGCTTACTATGAAGGACGGCTACCCGATAAGGAAAGCGTGAGGCAAATCGCTCTACCGTCTGTGGGGTGAGAGCAATTTCGGGCACCAGAACAATGCCCCGCTTACCCAACCGCACCGCCTCAGCCAGAGCCTGAAGATAAATCTCTGTCTTGCCACTACCGGTAACCCCATGAAGCAGAAAAACAGAAGGAGCCGAACCCGGCACCGCTTGAAGCAGACTTGATTGAATTGACTCGAAGGCTGATTTTTGAGCCGCGGTAAGATCAAGCGGCTCCGATGGCATACTACTTTTGTAGGAAATCGGCTCACGTCTTACTTCAACCTGCTTAAGTTCGACCAATCCCTTGCGGACTAAGGAGCTAAGCACCGTTTTATCACAATTAACTCTTTTCCTTACTTCCGCCCAGAGCACTGGCTCTGAATGTTCGGCTAGGAAGTCGAGGAGAGCCGCCTGCTTCGCCCCATTTTTTCGCGGCCTGCCTGCCACCTGCCGGGACTCATCAATTTCTACTACCAGACGCAGAGAAGGCACCCACTTTGGCTTAACCTTAACCCCCTCCAGCACATAACTTCTAACCACCAACCCTTGTCCCACTAGCCAGGAGACAATAGCTTGTGCCTTTTTTTTACCCAGCGACTGCTCAATCTGCTTCAGACTAACCTTCCCCTGCCGTTCAACCAGTTCCAAAACATTCCGCTGCTCCTGCGACATGGCAGAGATGTCCTGTCCGTACCGGGTGGAACCGACAAAGGTGATTACCTTACGCTCAAATCCGGGCGGTAGCATCACCGCCACCGCGTCAAAGAGTGGTGATAAATAGTGCTCGCTTATCCAGCGAGCCAGCAAGACCTGCTCCGGGGATAATAACGGGCGGAGCTCAATGACACCGGCTATTTCCTTGGTTTCTTCTACAGAGGGATACCGGCTTAACTCTAAAACAATGCCCTGGAGAAGTTTTGCCCCAAAGGGAACCCATACCGCCTGCCCAACATCAATACTTAGACCAATGGGGGTAGCATAACTAAACGCCCGCCGGTGGCCCAGTGGCGAATTAACGCTAACCTCAGCATACCCCATCCTGTACTCCAGTAAGACAGCTCTAACCTAATCTGACTTCGGTTTATTCGCCACCCGCTTTTCCTTAAGACGAGCTTTCTTAGTGGTAAGTCCGCGTAGATAATAGAGTTTAGCACGGCGTACTTTACCATGCCGCATTACCTCTACTTTCTCTACAAGTGGTGAACATAGCGGAAAGGTACGCTCTACTCCGCTACCGTGGGCAACCC
>CAYFEZ010000171.1:0-3288 GCA_964342215.1 uncultured Dehalococcoidales bacterium
CCCCCGATCTCCACCGTGACAGGGTGGCATGTTAGGCCGCTACACCACGGGGCCAGAATGATTCCGTAAGGTTTCGGTAGTTAATCGCTTCTCGGCTAGAGTTTAGCAGGGATTAATGCATAATGTCAAGGTAGCCTATTTATTGATTAGAAGTGTTACGTTGATTGATAACAGTAAGACTAGAGTGGGGTTGTGGCGGAGTCTTATACGTTTTATAAGTGATTATTGCTATGGAGAATATGTGTGGCCGAATTATTTTTTATGGAACGGTACAATGGTAACCTAATGAAATTGTTGAGCTTGTTCCCTCTGCTAGTACGAATTCCTATGGCTTACCATATCGGTGGCGCAGTTCCACTTTGATAACTTTACCCAATGTGTTACGGGGTAGCTCATTAACAAAGACCACTGATCTTGGCCTCTTGAAACTAGATAGTTGGCCTCGGCAATACTCCATTATCTCTTCAGCAGTGGCAGTCTCACCATGATTTAGCACTACCACTGCTTTCGGCTGTTCACCCCACTGCTCATCAGGGATGCCGATAACCGCCGCCTCTGTAATTTTGGGATGAGAGTGCAATACGGCTTCGACCTCCTCAGGGGAGATGTTTTCCCCTCCCCGTATAATCATATCCGTTGCCCTACCGGCTAAAAAGAAGTAGCCGTCCTCATCCATATAGCCTATATCGCCAGTATGAACCCATCCCTCTTTGTCAATGGTCCGTTTTGTTTTTTCGTTGTCCTTCCAGTATCCGCTCATTACTCTGGGACCTCTAGCCATAATCTCACCTACCCAACCCACAGGTAGTTCATTACCTTGCTCGTCAATTATCTTCATTTTAACATCACTCATCGGTTTACCAATAGAGGAGAGTCGTTTTAATTTTATTTTCTTTTCCGCCTCGGTTCCTTTAATAATATGATCTTCCGGACCTACGGTGGTAATGGTAGATGCTGTCTCTGTTTGTCCGAAGGCGTTAATGAAGCTAACCCCGGGGAAAACAGTTACCGCTTTTCTGATAACCTCCAGCGGCATAGGAGCAGCACCATAGGTTACGACGTTCAGACTGCTTAAGTCGTACTTACCGAAGTCGGGATAGTCTATCAATTGTTTGAGCATTGTGGGAACCACCATAGCCCGGCTGACCTTTTCTGTCTCTACAAGTTCCAACCACTCTCTGGGGTCAAATTGCCGTTCAATTACTAGGGTTCGCCCGCCATAAATTGCCGCCATCATTGCCTGGATTCCGGCTACATGATAAAGGGGTACGGTAAGAATGGTTCTCTCCTCTAATTCCGGGTCGGCCGGAGTTACATTCTCCAGCACATAAATGGCAAAGCTATTGTGAGAAAGCATGACCCCTTTAGGAAAGCCGGTGGTGCCCGCCGTATACACCAGTATAGTGGTATCGTCGTCACTGATATCAGTCAATATTTCCTCGGTTGGTGATAATAAAATATCCTCATAATACAGCATACCATTGTGCTCGCTATCTATAGATATGAGTTTTTTTACCGAGCTTAGAGTACCACTGATTGAGTTTATTAGCTCAATATAGCGCTCGCCGACAAATAGGGTATTAGCTTCGGAGTTATCCAGCATATAGATAAGTTCGTCTCCCTTGGCCCTGAAATTCAATGGTAAATAGATAGCGCCCAGTTTTGCGGCGGCAAAATAAGCCTCCACACACTGGGGGCAGTTAATCTGTAGCATAGCTACCCGGTTGCCTTTCTCCACGCCCAGATCCCTTAAGGAATGAGCCAAACGATTCACCCGGTCATTTAACTGATTGAAGGTATATCTTTTCTGTTCAAAGATGATGACAGGTTTGTCTGGGCAGATTGAGATGGCTATACTGAGAAAATCCGTGGTATTTATCTTTAGATCCTTTATTTTGATTTAATTCGTGTTTACCCAACTATCCTTTAAGTGATTCGTTGCACCGGTTCTGGCTCAACTTTGCGGCTTTAGCTATAATTCTGACTGTATCCTCAGGTACATAGGTGTGGAGGCGTGGTTGATTACGGCCAATTTACTATAATTCGGTTTTGGGCGGAAAACTGAAGTGACTCCCATTTTTCCTAGACCTCACTTCTTGATGTGCTAGCGTAGTTTCATGCGTTACTTAAGTGTAGGTTCTGGGTGAGAGGTTGTCAATGATGGAAAGTTGGACGTAAGCCGTAGTTGGTTTAGCCGTTGATTTAGTTGTACACTTGTATACCTACGCCTAACAACACTGACTAATAGTCGATCCCACCTGTGGTTGTTCAGGTGGTCAGGAAATTGCACTTGACCCTGAGGACATTATGGAACTTGACATAAGAATAGGCGGTTTAGGTCCGTAAAGTCTACCAAATATATTAATTATGACCACCAAGATTAAGTATGGTTTTTCCGGGGTAGACTAAGTGTTAATAAACTATCTCCCAGTCTGGCTTCAAGTTCCAGCCCCTGGTCTAGACTAAGGTCAAGTCCTTTGGTGATCGCTTGCTTAGCATAGTTTGTTGCATTTAGACTATAGCCCTTGATTTTAATAGCTAGTTTCTCGGCGGCGGGCAAAAGATCCTGTCTGGGAACCACTTGGTTAACCAGTTTCAGGCGGTGAGCTTCTTTAGCTTCGACCCATCGGCCCGTTAATAATATTTCAAGAGCTTTAGCGTTGCCAATCACTCGAGGCATGGTCTGACTTCCACCAGCGGCGGGAATTATTCCTAATCCTACTTCTGGCAGGCGCAACTGGGCATCTTCTGAAGCTAATCTGATGTCGCAACACAAGGCTATCTCTAATCCGGAGCCCAGAACATAGCCGTGTAGAGCGGCAATTAAAGGTTGTGGAATGCTTAGAAATAGCCCCCAGACATCACGTTCCCGGGTAGCTTGCCGAGCAAATACGGGAGGTGGGGCGGTAAGGAACTCTGTTAGGTCGGCGCCTGCGCAGAAAGCACTTTCTCCTGAGCCACTTAAAATGACGACCCTGATTTCAGGGTCGTCCTTTATTGCCCCTAACACCAAATAAAGCTCGTCCCGCATCTGTATATTGTAGGTGTTTAATACTTTAGGACGGTTAAGGGTCACATAACCGATTCCATTCTGTTTGTTGAAGGTAATGACCTTAAACTTACTCATTTGATTAAGGAGACTTGAAGATTTACTGCCCCTTGAATTGGGGGTCCTTTTTTTCCCGGAAGGAGCTGATGCCTTCCGTTCTATCCGCAGTGGTGTGGAGCAGAAAATAAAGATTGGCCTCTAGGTGAAGCCCTTGCTCAAGGGTTAAGTCCATCCCTTTA
>CAYFEZ010000172.1:0-3281 GCA_964342215.1 uncultured Dehalococcoidales bacterium
TCCTCGAAGGCGTGGAATTCCATGTCGAAGTCGAAGGTGGACCTGAAGGAGCCCTGGCCGTGGTCGAAATCGCGCCTGCCCCGCAAGGCGATCAGTTTCAAGGCGGGCAGGCAGCTATGGGCCAGCAGGGCACGATAGAGCTTACCCAGGGATTGACCATCGAAGGCGGCTTCGAACTCCTTCCCGGCGGAGGCCAGGGCGGAGATCATCTCGTCCTCCATTCCGGTGACGAAAAGCTGGCTGTGGCCCGAAAGCAGGCTGAACAGAAGGTGCGTGCCGCTCCTGTTGATGCCGCAGATGAAGATGGGCTGCATCGTCCAATCTCCCCCTTTCGATTATCGAAGCTTCCGGGCCAGGAAGCCAAGTGTCTTCCCGAGCGCGGCCAGCGGACCGTGGCGGCGCAATTCGTCGAGGAAGGCGCGCAGATGGGCCGTCCTCCGCATCCGCCTGAGGCCGTCGGCATTGATGGCGTCCACCTCCTCGGTCATTTGCCGGACCCGTTCCCGGAAGCGCTCCTTGTCCAGGTGGATGGAGAAGCAGTTCTCCGGGCTCTGGTGGTTGTAGAGCGACGGGTCGTAGTCGCCGCCGATCAGTCCCATCTTCTCGCACTCGCGGAACAGGTCGGTCCCCGGATAGGGGGTGAAGATGCTGAAGATAACCAGGTCCGCCTGAATGTCGCGGATGGCCCGCATGGTATCGCCCAGGGTCTCCTCGGTCTCGTGCAGGTGGCCGACCATGAAGAAGACCTCCAAGCGGATGCCGTGTTTGCGGATCAGCGCCGCCGCCGCCAGGGCCTTGGCGATGGTGGTCTTCTTGTGGATCGATTCGAGGATGGCGTCGTTGCCCGACTCGACGCCGATCTGGATGCTGGTGCAGCCGGCCGCCTTCATCACCGACAGGTTCTCATCGTCGATCAAGGGCACCACGGTTTCGCAGTTCCAGCGGATGCCGGGGCATTGCTCCATCAGTAGCCGGCAGAGTTCGGCGATATACTTCTTGCTGACCCCGAAGGTGTCGTCGTCGAAGCGGACGTCCTCGATGCCGAGGGTGCGCAGCAGCTTGATTTCGGCGACCACGTTCTCCGGCGAGCGGTAGCGCACCTTGCGGCTCCAGATGTTGCGCGAGCCGCAGAACCGGCAGTCGTAGGGGCAGCCGCGGGTGGCGAAGACGTAGCCGAAGGCGGCGGCCGGGTACTTATCGTGGTCGCGAAGCACCTCAGGCGCCGCGGCATGGGGAAAGGGCAGGGCGTTCAGGTCGGCGATAAAGGCGCGCGGCGGGGTTCTCTCGATTTTTCCGTCTCGGCGGAACAGGATGCCATTGACGGCACTCAGGTCCTCCCCCTTTTCCAGGGCGTGCAGCAGGGCGACGACGGTCTCCTCGCCCTCGCCGATTACCGCGATGTCGATCTCTGACGTCTCGAGGACCGACTCGCCGGCCATGGTCGGGTGCGGCCCTCCGATGACGACCAGGATTTCCGGGTTCGCCCGCTTGGCCATGGCGGCGATCAGGACGGCCGAGGCGAAGGTCTGGGTCTTGCAGCTGATGCCCAGCACGTCGGGGGCGAAGTTGGCGACGGCGGCCTCGACCTCCGCCCATATGGGGGCGTCGGGCTGCTTGAGGGCGGCTAGGTAGTTCTCGAATCCCTTGCCGGCGAGGAAGCTAGTCTCAAAGGTCTCGGCGTCGCCGCGGGTGTTGAAGTCGGCGTTGTAGGCCTGGACGGTCCAGTCGGTGCCCTCGAGCACGGCCGCCGACAGGTAGCCTTGGGCCAGCGGGTACTTGCCCAGCGAGTATGTGTCCTTGAACAGCCGGTAGAACGGTGGCTCGATGAACATGACGCGCTTGCTCATGATCGGGCCTCCGGAGAGGTTTCGGCGAGGTCTTCACCGCCCAGCCCCCAGTCCTCGCCGTTGATGACCAGGGGCCGTCGGCCCTCCCGCATGTCGTGGACCATGGTCATGTAGTCCTCCGGCGTGATGCGAGCGATGCCGTCGCGTTCCAGCTGCTTCCACCTATCCCCCGACGAATAGCCGGCGAATCCGGAGCCCTGGCCGTGCTCGATGTGGTAGACCGGCGGTTCCAGCATGCGCTCCTCCAGGCCGGCGAAATGGGCCGCGAAGCAGAGCAGGCCGTCGATGTTGGCCGGGAAACCAGCAAACTCCCAGTAGCCGCGCAGCTTGTGCCAGTGGCGCCGCGCCATCAGAGTGAGGTCGCCGCTGGCATTAGTGTGCAGGCGGCCGCAATTTTCCATGAAATTAAGCGACTCTCTGGCGTTCTTCATGCGTTGCCCCAGGCCTGGCAGGAAGCCCAGCGGGGCCAGCAGGCGGAAGGCCCGGAGCGTTCTCGGGTCACGGTAGATTCTGTTGAAAGTCCCGTCGGACAGGTCGCTGGTGCCGTCGCGCAGGTGGACCCTGAGGCGGTTGGCGGCGCAGAAGGCGAGTTTCTCTTCGACCCCGGCGCCGTCGGGAATCTCGGCATTGACATCGTGGCGGTCGGCCCGGTACCAGCCGCCGTCCTTCAGCCCCCCCTCGGCTAGGGCTTGCATCATCTCGTCAGGGAACAGCACGTCAACGTTGGTCGCCAGAACGAAGTCACTCCTGGCTCGGCGGATGCCGACGTTCTTGGCGATGAACTGATGCAGCGGCAGGCTGCCGTCGAAACGCTCGTGAAGCTCCCCCGGCACCTCGATGATGCGCACCGCGCAACGTTCCGAGGCCGGCCAGCGGACCGATTGGGTCAGGCGGGGGCGGTCGGCGGGTGGGTTCCACTCGACCAGCACCAGTTCGGCGTCAAGGCCATGGCGGTCGCACTGGCCGAGCAGGGCATCGACGAAAACCTGCATGCGGTGGGCCAGATTGCCGCCGTGGCCGTCGTTGCGCGAGCCGGCGACGAAACTGATGCGCGGGGTGCCGCTCATGGACGGCAAATTCGGGCGCTAAGGGTGAAAATGTCGATCGGCTCTACTGATATGGGTTTGGGGGGTTGGTATGCTGGAACGGGAACCACTATTGTTTTCTCTGGGCAAGCGTTGACACGGTTGGCCTAGCAGGTCAAATAGCTTTCTGAAAGGTCTTGCAAGCTGTCCCATGATAACACTGATCAACCTTCCGGGGCTGAAGAGCTTCTCCGGCCTGCAAATGCACACTCCAAATCCGCCGCTGGGCTTGGCCTATATCGCCGCCGCGGTCATCGTTGCGCGAGCCGGCGACGAAACTGATGCGCGGGGTGTCGCTCATGGCCGCCGGCCCTCCAGGATCTCCGCGAACCAGGAGAGGTAAAGGTCG
>CAYFEZ010000173.1:0-3249 GCA_964342215.1 uncultured Dehalococcoidales bacterium
TGTTGTTCGCCCTAACGGCGAAGCTACACGCCCCCCCACATGACCGTTGTGCCAGAAGACATACGAGACGGCCAGCGCGCCATCCGCTCACTGCTGGCTTCGATCCGCACCCTCCAGCGTGCCATAGCGGCCCTGGAGCAGGTACTGACCAGCAGGGCCGTCTCGGTCTACTCAGGCAGTCGGCTGTACAGCGACGAACACGAACCCCAATTCTTAGGCACCGTTGCCAGCAGCTATAGCAGTGACTCCATCTTCAACGCATATGGCACGTATGGGAGCAAGTACAGTTCAGACAGTATATGGAATACGTACGGGACCTATGGGAGCAAGTATTCTTCCTACAGCCCATTCAACGAATACACATCGAGTCCCCCAGTTCTCATCAAGAACCAGGAAGTCATTGGCAGGCTAACGGTCAATGAGCACATCGCCGGAGCAGTAGACCCATTCTGGCTGAAGAGGTGCTTCACCGGCGATACTGACGAATAGATCGAATCTGGGCGCCACATAGCGATCTGCCGATAAGGGGGCATATGTCACAAATCGGCGCGGGGCGCGGGCTGTTCAGGATGGAGGATTGGAGCGATCGGCGTGAGGTTATGGGTTAGGCAGTCTGGTGAGCCAGGCGACTGCCTCACGGACCGTGTCTAGGAGGGACCTACGCGCGCGAACTTGCCCCGTTTCCGTTTCGGCTTCCGCGTGAACACACGGCGCACGAAGCCACGCTTCTTCTCTTTCTCTTCGTCCTCCTCCTCGCTCTCGTCCGTGACATGCGCCTCGAGTGCCAGCCGCTGATTCTGTTCATGGTGCAGCGCGATCGTGAGCCCCTTCATCTCCTCCGCAAGGTTCTGGATTGTGTCGGCCTGCTGGGTGTTCATACTCCGCAGATGCCCAACCTCGCTACGCATGTCCTCTAGGGCGTCGCTTGTTGTCGCGTGCTCCCGCTCAGAGTGTTCCAGCTTCAGCCTGAGGACCTCGTTCTCCTGAGCTAGCGCGATGTCCTCCGCCTTTGCGAGAACCTTGGCGCTCGGGTCGCCAGACCCAGGAGTGGGGTTGGGTCCGGTTTGCTTGGTCAGGTCCGGTTCGGTTGGGCCGGTCGGGTGTGGTTCAGTTTGATCGGTTAGGTCCGGTTCGGTTGGACTGGTCGGGTGTGGTTCGGTTTGATCGGTTAGGTCCGGTTCGGCTGGACTGGTCGGGTGTGGTTCGGTTTGATCGGCTAGGTCCGGTTTGGTTGGGCTGGTCGGGTGTGGTTCGGTCTGATCGGTCAGGTCCGGTCCGCTCGGGACGGCCCGCATCCGACGCCGCGGATGCCCCCCACTCGAGAGGATACGCTCTATTTCAGCTTCGGGTATTGCCCATTCATGCCCGATCTTCTCGGCAGTGAGGGTTCCCTTCTTTATCCGCTTGACCACAGCACTATCAGACAGACCTAGGAGTCTCGCTGCTTCTGCGGCTGTTAGCACATCTCCGTTCATACGGCCCATCCAGTTCGGTCTGGTTTGGTTTGGCACGACACGGTTGAACCCGCGACGGTTCGGTCGGGTGCGGTTGGGTTGGATCTACGGAGAGATACGCTCTACGGCGCGCCGCGTTTCACGTTCGCCCTGTCTGGTGCCGCCAGCGGAAGCCGTGCAGATAGAAGACGTACGGCCGTTGACGCACTGCAGTAGATGGAGCAAGATGGAGGCCGGAAATATCGACTGAAGCGATTTCGCCACCCAAGGCGGGAAACCCAACAGGTGGCGAAAGAAGCTTGGTCAATTGCGATGCTCGAAGTCGTTAGAGCGACTGAGAACATCCGAGATTGGCAACCGGTGGTTTGTGCCCCGGTCAAGTCGATCATACCGCAATGGAATATCGAGTTCAAGCGTTACGGAGGTCCTTTGTGACCGAAGCATAAAGAAACCGCCGTCCATGCGCCCTACGCCGGACGGCGGCTTCTCGAAATCCAGGCAATTCCTGCCCGAACCTCACTACGTATGCCAAAACGGTACAGGCTCGGGCGGGCGCTGTCAAAGCGGGAGGAATCATCGCATGGCTGCCGCACCCGCACCGACGATACAGAGGGCGCCTGAGAAGGGCCGTCCTCACCCAATACGCCTCCTCAACGCCGTCAACACGCATTGGCGGGCCGCGATCACCCCCATCGACGGTGAGCCCGCGAAGATCGGGCATCACTGCGCCAACTACTTGATGGCGATCCTCTCTTGGGCCGATCAGCGTTTCCTCACCGACGTGCTCTACGGGGGCGCATGCCTGTGCCTCCCAAACGGCATGCAGGAGAGGATCACCGGATACTCCGTCAGTCAGTGCATGCGGATCCGACAGGCTCTACAACGCCACGGGCTGATCCACGTCGTGCCTGGCAAGGCGGGAAGGGGCGGGAAGACCAGTCCGCAGATCACGATCCTCGTCGAGAGGATCCTGGACGTGCCGCGGACGGCGACGAGGGAGGAGATCCCTGAGGTCGGGGACGAGAACGGGCCTATCGTGCCTGAGCGGGGCGATACTCACCAAAGAATCGCCCCTCACAGGGGACATATGAGTCCTACGGACCCTCCGGTACGGAGTACCCCTCGTTCGTTCGGGGGGAGGAGGGCCAGTACCCATACCCCACGATCCGACCGAACGACTTCTGAATCAAATCCGGAATCCGTATCAGAACCCATCCATTCGACGCCAGCGCCCAAGATCGCACCGCAGCAAGCACCGGATCCTCCGAGCGTTACGCCTGAGGACCTGGACCTTGCCTCGCCGTTGATCGACCTATGGCGGATATCCCCCAAGTGTCCACCGTCACGGCGCCGCTCGGTCCGCGAAGCGGTCCGCTCGGAAGGGGACGCCCAGACGGTGCGCCAGCTCGCCTCGTTGCGTCGTGAGGGCATGCCCGAGGAGCTGCTCGTCAAGGCGTTCCAAGCCTGTCTGGATGCGTACACGCCCGAGGTGGATCGTCTGCGCAGTCCGTTCGTGCACTCGCTGGTGTGGTTCCAGCCCTGGATCGAGAGTGCGGTGGATCCCTGGCGTCGCGATCGGTCGCATCGTCGTGTTCTTGCCGATCAGGTGCGTCGTCGTGAGGCGGAGGAATCCTCCCAGGCTGCGCCGCCGTTGACGAGCTTCGAGGCGTTCTTGGAGCGGTATTCGGGGCGTTCCATCTTGCCGCCGGCGGACGTGCTGTGCGGTGAGCTGGGCGCTTTCGCACCCGATATCGCGATTCACCACCGCGATCGAGGCAGCTCGAAGCGGGAGATC
>CAYFEZ010000174.1:0-3248 GCA_964342215.1 uncultured Dehalococcoidales bacterium
CCGAGCTGCGCGACGAAATGATCGGGCGGGGCCGCGCCTTCGACACCGTCGGCGACACCGAGGTCTTCCTCGGGCTCTACGAGCGCGACGGCGAGGCTTTCCTGGAGAACCGCGGGATCGATTCCATGTTCTCGCTGGCCATCCACGACGAGAACAGCAACAAGCTGATCGTCAGCCGCGACTGGCCAGGCCGCATTCCGCTGTTCTATTACTACGACAAGGGCGAGGGGCGGTTCCTGTTCTCCAGCGAGTTGAAGGGCTTCGCGCCGCTGAAGTGGATGGACCTCAACAAGCCGATCGAGCTGAAGCCCGGAAACCTGCTGATCCTCGACCTGGAGACTTTCGAGCTCGGCATGGAGCCCTACTACCGGGCCAAACCCGGCAAGACGCCGGAGCCGCTGCTGGAGATCGGCGCCGAACTGCATGCCCTCCTCAAGCGGGCGGGCCGCAACCGGACCATGGGCGACGTCCCCATTTGCACCATGCTGTCCGGCGGCATCGACAGCCTGATGACCAGCTACTACGTATTCTCCAACATCGACTTCGACAGGGTCGACTACCAGCCGACATCCTATGTCTTCGCCATCGACGACTATGTCTCCGAGGACGTAAGAAGGGCCACCATCGCCGCCGAGGGTTTCGCGGAAATCGGTCTCGAACTGAGGGATATCCGGGTCCCCGCCGAGCAGCTGGTCGAAGACCTGCCCGACATCCTCTATCGCTTCGAGACGCGCAAGATCAAGGCGCTCAGCGTCTACCCGCTGCCCATCTACTATTACCTGGCGCCGGCCATGAGAAAGGACGGCTTCAAGGTGACCATCGGCGGCCACGGCGTCGACGAACTGATGGGGGCCTACGATTCGTGGAAGGAACTGAACAAACCCCATCACGTGCAGATCGACGTCCGCAGCCGGCTGGCCTTCATCAATGCCATCTACGAGAACATGATGCGCCGGGCCTCGATCATCTTCATGAACCGCGGTCCCATCGAGGCACGCTTCCCGTTCCTCCAGGTCGACGTTTGCGAGTATATCCTCGGCATCGACCCCAAGTGGCTGCTGCTCACTCCCGAGAACGCCGAAACGCTGCTCGGGCTGATCGAGGAGCGGGGCGGACCGGCAGGCCGGCGGACCGAGCAGTTGACGCAAATCCACGGCCACCTGAGCGGCTACCTGGACAACGGCGGAGAGCATCCGGAGGAGGCCAGCGAGGAAGACGTCCACGAAATCGAGAAGCTGTTATGGAAGCTGCCGCTGATCGTCGCCGGCATGCACGCGGCCGATGAATCGTTCCTGCCCTTCCATTCCCTGTTCAACGCCAAGCTGCGCGGCCAGCACGGTTCCGGCATCACCTCCCTGGAACCGATGGTGCTGGAACAGTATGCCCATCTCGGCGCCACCGACGGCGAGATTTTCAAGAGCATGGTCAACGAAGCCTTCTCGCTCCGCCGAGACCTCTCCCCGGCAACGGACCCATCGCAAGCCAGGTCATTATGATTTCAGATCCTTACGGCGGCATGCTGGTCGACCGGTTCATCGAGGAATCCGTCCTCCGGGAGAAGATCGCCTCGGCGCACACCATCCCCGTCAAGCCGATCCATAACGACTTGATTAATCTAGAGAACATGGCTGTCGGCGGCTACAGCCCGCTCGAGGGGTTCATGGTCGAGGACGAATACTTCAGCGTCATCTACGCGCGGCGCCTGCCCAACGACCTGGACTGGGCCGTCCCGATCCTGTTCCACGTTGACGGCGGCATCGCCGAGGAGGACCTGAGGAAGGCCGGATACATCGCCTTCGTCGACGGCGACGGCAAGGCTTTCGGCGCCCTCGAAATCGCCAGCATCTTCCGCATCGACCGCCAACTCTATTGCTCCAAGGTGTTCGGCACGGCCAGCGAAGAGCATCCGGGCGCGCGGAAGATCAACCAGGCCTCGGACCTCTGCGTCGGCGGCCCCGTCTGGCTGGTCCCCCACAAGTCCCCCGACTACATCCACGCCCATACGCCGAGGGAACTGCGCGACATCCTGAGCCGGACCGGCAGGAAGTCGCATATCGCCTTTTCGACCCGCAACATCTGTCATTGGGGCCACGAGTACCTGCATACCCTGGCTCTGGAGCTGTTCGACGTCCTCGGCATCCATGTCATCACGGGGCCGGAATACACGGGCGGCATCCGCCCGGAGATGGTCTTCAAGACCTACACCCACCTGATCGACAATTACTATCCGGAAGGCAAGGTGCTGCTCAACAACCTCCGCCTGCCGACCCTGCTGGCCGGGCCGCGCGAGGCCTTCCTGCAGGCGACCATGATGCAGAACTTCGGCTTCACCCACTTCATGGTCGGCCGCGACCACGCCGGCATCGGCCAGTTCTATTCCAAATACGCTTCCCAGGAGATATTCGACAATCTGACCGACCTCTCCATCGAGATCGTTCCGGTTTCCGAACAGCGCTTCTGCCTGGTCTGCAACAAGATCAACACCGCCAACAGCTGTCGCCACAGGGACGCCAAGGTGCGGCACTTCAACGGCCGCGACATCCGGCGCCTGATCCGCGAGAAACGGTTCCTCGACCTCGACGACCTGATCCGCCCGGACATCCGCGACCTGGTGGTCGAAATGTGGGAGGAATACGTCCACCCGATCGACGACGACCCCGACTCCACCGGCGAGGACAAGGTGTTCTTCAAATAGCCGATGGGTAGCATCCGCACCCTTTGGATCAGCGGCCTCTCGATGGCCGGCAAGACCACCCTGGCCAAGCTGATGCTGCGCCGGCTCCGCGAGCATGGCCACCAAAGCATCCTGCTCGACGGCGACGAAATCCGCGAGCTGCACGACAACCGGCTCGGCTACGACACCGTCTCGCGGGGCAAGCAGACCGAGAGGATCAAGCGGCTGGCCAGCTGGGCCATCCGCCAGGGCACCATCCCGGTGGTCGCCATCGTTCATCCCTTCGAGGACGACCGCGGGAAATGCCGCCGCCAGATTCCGGGTTACTACGAGATCCACCTGAAGTGCGACATGCGGGAGCTGATCAAGCGGGACACCAAGAAGCTCTACCTGCCGGCGCTCAAGGGCGACAAGAAGAACGTCGTCGGCGTCGATATCCCGTTCGACGAGCCGAAGGCTCCGGACATCGAGTTCGAGACCGACAAGGCGCCGCCCGAGGAAATCGCCGATAGCCTCTGGGAAGTTATCAGGAACCGTCTCCACGACGGCTGCCGATAACGGAATCGCGACTTGA
>CAYFEZ010000175.1:0-3216 GCA_964342215.1 uncultured Dehalococcoidales bacterium
AACACAGGTCTTAATTTTGGAAAAATTTATTGAGGTTGTGCTGTATTGGACTGGCTATTTTTCTATTTACGAAGAATAGTAAACAATATATTTTCTTGTTCAATCAAACTTAAGCTTGTTATAATAGAGGTAATCTATGTTGATGGATAAATGGCTAAGATTAGTAACCGAAAGCACAATTTAAAGTCTCCGAGTTTGCCATATCACCGAATAGTGGTTAAGTTTGGCACTAGATTGCTCACCGGTGGTGGGGCTTACTTGAATCAGGAGGTAATGTCAGGCCTTGTTGCTCAAGTGGCGCAGCTTCATGGGCAGGGGTTGGAATTACTTGTTGTTTCTTCCGGGGCTATTACCGCTGGTAGGTATAAATTGGGACTGACTAAGCAGGTTAAAGGGATTCCTGTTAAACAAGTATGCTCTTCGGTCGGGCAGAACCGCCTGATGAGCATCTATGAGCAATTATTTAGTCAACATAATATTACCGTAGCGCAAGCTTTGCTTACCAAGGTTGACCTTTCAGACCGGGCCGGTTATCTGAATGCCCGCAATACCCTTTTGGCTTTAATGGAACTTTGGGTATTGTGCATTGTTAACGAAAATGACGTGGTGGCGGTGGATGAAATAGAGGAGGCAAAATTCGGCGATAATGACAATCTATCCGCTATGGTATCTAATCTGGTCGATGCTGACCTGCTATTAATTCTTACTGATACTGCGGGATTGCATACAGCTGACCCGCAACGTGATTCTAATGCTCGTCTTATTGCTCACGTTGAAAAAATAGATGTAGAGATAGAGAGACTGGCGGAAAATAATGCACCCAGTAGTCCGGGGACCGGAGGTATGCTGACTAAGGTAGAGGCTGCCAAGCTGGCTACTGCTTCTGGGGTGACGGTAATTATCGCGGATGGCAAGCAACCAGATGTTATCCTGAAGATTGCTGCGGGTGAGGCAATTGGCACCTGTTTTACCCCGATTACTAACAAGCTGGAGAGCCGCCAACGTTGGATGCTCAGTGGTCTTTCCACTAAAGGTAATCTGTTGGTCGATTCCGGAGCAGTTATGGCTCTAATGAAACATAAGCGAAGCCTATTGGCGGCTGGTATCAGACAAATTGAGGGTGAATTTCAGCGAGGTGATATAGTTAACATCTGTGACTCTGATGGAATATGCCTTTGTTGTGGTATAACTAATTACAGTTCTGCTGACCTTGGTATTATTAAAGGGGTACACTCTAGAAAAATTTCGGGCCTCCTTGGTTATGAGTATGGTTCCGAGGTTGTACGCCGAAATAACCTGGTACTGCTGTAGTTAAAAACAATGAATGGTGAAGTTCTTAAAAACACCGCCTTCTGGTATTTAAATAGAGATGCACTGTTACTTGAAACAAAGTTAGGTAAGCGTGGTGTTTCTGTTGTCGAAAAAATGAAGTAATTTAGTAGTGAGATTAATATGATTGAAATAGATGAGGTGCGTAATGGCTAATGTGTTGTTTGTACCAATAAGGAGAGACAATGAGGACAGGCCATGTGGCATTATTATCGTTTTTACGGTAGAGGTAAGTTAAGTAGGCGTTTCACAATGGAGGGTTTTTAATTATGGAATCGGCTATCGAAGTATTGGAGACGAAGGGGAGGGCAGCTAAGGCAGCGTCTCATCGAATGGCCTGCCTTCCCACCGAAATTAAGAATAAGGCTTTACATAACATTTCAAATGACCTGTTGGCTAAAAAGGAAGAAATTCTGGCCGCTAATCTGATTGACTGCAAGGAGGCCGAGGCATCAGGCATGAATGAAGTTATGTTGGATCGATTACTACTTAGCGACGGTCGGCTTGAGGCTATGGCACAGGATGTTAGAACAGTTGCGGCATTGCCTGATCCGGTAGGTGAGATCTTTGATATGCGTACTCTACCCAATGGTTTACTAATAGGAAGAAAGCGGGTACCAATGGGTGTAGTTGGAGTTATCTATGAAAGCCGACCTAATGTTACTATAGACATTTCGATTCTTTGCCTGAAATCGGGTAATGCTATTATTCTCAGAGGAGGTAAGGAAGCCATTCACTCCAATTGTGCTTTGGGGAGAGTGGTTCAGGGTGCTGCCATTAGAGCCGGAGTTCATGAAGGGGCGGTACAGCTCGTGGAGAATACAGGCCGCGAGTTGGTTAATCATTTGCTTAAGATGCGTGATGCTATTGATTTGCTCATTCCCCGTGGTGGGGCTGAATTGATAAAATCAGTTACTGAGAATGCTACTATGCCGGTAGTCAGCGGTGGTATTGGAGTCTGTCATACTTATGTCGATAAAAGCGCTGACATGGATAAGGCGGTAGCTATAGGGGTTAATGCTAAGGTACAACGACCTACTGTATGTAATGCCTTGGATACTCTGCTGGTTCATACTGATGTTGCTCAGCGCTACTTACCTTTAATTGCGGTTGAGTGGGCCAAAGCAGGGGTGGAAATGCACTGTGATAAAAAGGCTATATCTATCTTAAAATCAAATCCTTCTCTCAAACTTGTCGAAGCATCTGATGGGGATTGGGGTAAGGAATTTCTGGCACTTAAGGCAGCGGTAAAGGTGGTGCATTCTCTAGATGAGGCGGTAGGGCATATTGAATGTTATGGTTCGGGACATTCGGAGGCTATTATCACCGAGGAATATCAAGCAGCCATGCGATTTCTTAACGAGGTGGATGCAGCCTGTGTCTATGTTAATGCCAGCACCCGATTCACAGATGGCGGTCAGTTTGGCCTAGGGGTTGAGGTAGGTATCAGTACTCAGAAAGTTCATGCCCGAGGTCCGTTGGGATTAAAAGAACTAACCACCTACAAGTGGATTATATTTGGTAGCGGGCAAGTGCGCCCTTAATATATTAGCTTGTTCTTGGTGTTTCCAGTGCGGCTTGTTGGGCTTGGAATTGTTGCTTGATGCCCTTTTCCGCCAGTGAGACTAAGGAATCGATGGTGTCTTTGGAGAATGGTTTGCCTTCAGCCGTACCCTGAATCTCGACAAATTCGCCCTCACTAGTCATTACTACGTTAAAGTCAACCGCGGCGTTGTAATCTTCATCGTAGCACAGATCCAGAAATATTTGGTCGTGCACAACACCGACGCTGGTGGCAGCTACGGCACTCTTTAGCGGTATGGATGGTATTACCCCCATATTGGTTAATGTTTGTAATGCTTGGTGTAAGGCGACATAGGCCCCGGT